>JAOABT010000440.1 GCA_026418215.1 Clostridia bacterium
TGCTCTTGCGCATTCGTAGCATTGCTTATGATTGATATTCACGGGCATAACGCCTTTGGAAAACATAAGGTATGGATTATGCTGGACAAGGCTGTCCGAAAACTGGCTGATAATGCCTGGCAATTTGTCAATATAGCCGCCATTGAAAGCTTCAACACACGCGGCTTGTGCAATTGCAACAGCCTCCTTGATGCTGCCGGTATGAAGCAGAAAACTGATTGCCTTTTCAACCTCCCCCTCATTCCGGTAATAGGATGCAGCAGCAATATACATATTTTTTATCTGATCATTCGTAAAGCAGTCGTGAAGAGTATTGAGCAGTTGTCCTCGAAAAAGAGAATGAAAACGGTAGCGGGCAGGCCTCACGAGTATTTTCTGTATGTAAAGGTTACTCTTTTCGAGCCATTCAATAAGGGCTTCCGGTTCTTCCAAGTTAAATATTTTCTTAAGCTCCAACTCCGAGAAATCTGAAAGGATGGATATCTTCGCCAGCTGAATACGCCTTTCCTCACCAAGCTCTCTTAAAAACCCCTGAAAAAAACGGTCAAATTGATCATTGGAACTTTGAAGGGTGTGTGAGGGGTCAACAGTACAAACAGACATGGGATGCCTGCTGTGACAGATCATATAAAGTCCTGCCACCCAGCCCTCGGAATAGGAATAGATTTTCTCAAATTCGTCCTCTGTAAAGTTGAGCTTATAGGAGGATTTGATGAGCTTATCAGAATCCTCTTTAGTAAATCTCAGATCTTCTGCGCTGATAGCCTTTGCACCGGGGGTGATGGCCAATCTGCCGCTCAGAATGCCGGTCTCCACACGGGAGGTAACAATTATGGACACATGAGAGGGCAAATTGCCAGCAAAATACTGAATACTCTTCACGATCGCCGGATTGTCCAGTACAGAGTGAAAATCATCAAATACTAAATAAAACCTCCCGCTGGGCCTTTTCTTACTATCAGCAGAAGATTCAAAAAAGTCCTGACAAATCTGGGCATTCAGAAGCGGATATTCACTTTCAATATTCTGGATACTGTTTAATGTTCGGTAGCATTCAAGAGAGCTTTTTTCATATGCTGGAAATAGTATCTCGATAAGATGCGTGTAAAAAATGGATAGTAGAGTATCCTCTGTTTCCAACCGATACCACCCGACGCGGCTTTTCTCATTCTTTAAAGACAAAAGCACTGAAGTTGTCTTACCGAAGCCTGAGGGAGCAGTAATAACAACAATGCGGTTGTTGGCAATTTCCAAATTTTTAATACGCTGACTATACAGAGCTTTGCTTGGTATTTCAGGAACGGTAAGCTTTGATTTCAAAAGTGGGACCATGGTGCAAATCTCCTATTCTCCCTCATAATACGATAGAAAAGGAATCACGGGCCAGAAGCGGAATCTCAAGCATTATACTTATTGAAGCTAAAGAATATTATACCATTTTTTTCATTATATAAGAATTTGAGATTGTACAAGTTTCTGTCATAAATAATTCGTCAGATCTAAAAATTTTTAACCACCATTTAACGCTTCATTAACGCTATAAAAGTTAGGATATGAATGAAGGTCCGGGTTATTAAAGGCCTTTTAAGATGCAGTTTACATGGATTGAGTTTAAGAACGGTTATCGGAAGAATGTTTAGCAGACTGCCACGGGGCAGCTCAAAAGTTATCTAATGGAGGCTAACAATGATGAAACGAAAGCTTGTTACGATGGTGACTATTTTGGCAATGATCATGACCTTGATTCCAGCCGTCTCACTTGGGGCATACGCACCTCCCACTAATTTTGGAGCGCCTAAAGATATCACCCCTATGGTTGAAGAGGATGCAGCCACACTGAAATGGACAGGATTCTCCTTCAGCGCGTCTGCCTCGGATGAAATCAGATCGCTGCTCGATGCAGCTGCACAGGAAAGCTCATCTTTTAACCAGGCAGGCTATTCACTCACTTCAGCAGATGTTCAGGTTGACTACAAGATAGATAATGGAAACTGGCATTATACCAGTGAATGGGATAGTAACCCCGAGATAATGTCTGGCATACTTGGCCTTACATCAGGAAAGTATTCGTCTTATGCGCTGGTTTATAATAATCAGTTTGAAGCTGTTGCTTTAGCCGGTGAAAAGCTGCCGGCCGACAAATCTTATTTCAACTCCCATAAGATGGAGTTTAGAATACGTTTTGTAGTGATCTACCAGGACGAAGGGACAGTATACCATACCTACTTCTCTCCCTGGTCGACGCCTGTCTCATATAGTAACAGTGCAGAAAACCCGGTTGCGCTGATCAATCACGTTCCGGTTCTCAAAAGCGCGGAACTATTAAAGTATAATGATGGAACACCGTACCTGCATATTGTAACTGACAAGGCTCATGCCGATTTGCAGCATCTGGATTCCATCTCCGGAGACCATGTTCAAACGGAACTCTGGTTGAAGGTAGGCACTGGCGAATGGAAGGTCTGCGCAACAGAGAATTTTGTTGAGCAGTTTGATGTCATGGGAGCTCAAGCCTATTTCGGATCCCAGGAGAATTACGATGCAGCCGTATATCAGATTAAATACAGATATGTATTCGCCATGGAAAATTATCCTCCATCGGGGAAGGCCGGCAACATATACAGCCCGTTTTCGAATGTAATATCCCACGGAATGCCGGCCTATACGGGAGCGAGCTCCTGGTCGGTTCAGTATCTGGACAAGGCGGCCGTATTGGGCATTATTACCGAAAGGCTGAAAACTAAAAAGATGAGCGATCCGATAACCCGTGAGGAATTTGCCGAAGCCGCCGTACTGTTTTATGAACTGGTGACGGGAGAAAAAGCTCAACTTGCGAACGTAACATTCAAGGACACAACAAATCCGGAGATTATTAAGGCTTTCGGACTTAAGATCACAACAGGTGTCGGCGATGGAACCAGGTTCGAGCCAAACGCCTTTTTACAGCGCCAGCAAATGGCCGCCATGATCACGAGGACATTGAAGGCATGTTACCCTGACATTGTCTTTAATATCACCGGTCAGCCGGATTTCAAGGATCAGAGCAAATTTGGCGCGTACGCCATTACTCCCGCTAAATTCATGGCAAAGCATGCCATAACTGTCGGAGATGGAAAGGGAAACTTTGATCCTATAGGAGCGTGCACGAGGGAGCAGGCGATGACTTTTTTTGTAAGAGCCTTCGAAATGAAGAATAATTATGAATACAAATAACCTGCCGTAATAGTCTAACAATAAAGCAAGAGCGAGTAAGGCTTCGAATCAACGTATGTCATTGATATGACAGCTTTGATGATCGAACATGCTCGCTCTTTTTTTGTTTATTATATTCATTATTTTATGTTGTTTGGCACCCTAAGTTCCCACAGGGTATATTTTCTGATCACCACATGGATGCATAAATAATAAATAGTATTGAAAACCGATTCATCACATAGCCACTATCTGCTTGATGATAAACTCCCGTCCGCCAAGTAGTTCAAAGTCTGCCTTTGCACAGCGGGGACAGACACGGCGGTGTTCCTTGACGTTATAAACCTGCCCGCAGGCCCTGCAGCGACCGTTTGCAGGCAGCACCTCAATGTCGAGCCGCGTGTTTTCAAGCATCGTGCCATGAGCCGCAGCCGGGAAGCACTGCTCAACAAAATAAGGCACGACCGGGGATATCTCCCCGATCTGCAAAACCAATGTCTCAATCTGTGTCAGCTGTTCTTGCTTGGCTATTGCTTCTACCTGGCGGACAATTTCCACCATGATGCCGAGTTCATGCATAGGGGTTTTCCTTTCAAACAGACTATTCTTAGTATAGTCTCTGAAGGGGAAGAGTATGTTTCTGACTCTGATTCTCTTTATCCCGTTGATTACTTCTTCTGATGGAGTTTGCTTTTAATCTTCTTTAAGGCGATTTTCACCTTTCGCTTGAGAACATGGGGAATAATTTTCTTTTTCATGTCCAGAAGTGAAACACCTTCGCCATTGTATCGGCGCGTCAGCGAAATGGCTTCGAATTTGCATTTGGTGGTACATTGTCCGCAGCCGACGCAGAGGAAATCATCTACCACCACAGCCCCGCAGCCCAGACAGCGCTCGGTTTCCTTTTTCACCTGCTCTTCTGTCAGCGTTCCGCGGCCGTCTACAAATCCTACTGTGTGGGAAACAGCCGCCTGCTGGCGTGGCATGCGGTCGTAGCTGTCCAGCTCCAGGGCTGCCTTGTCCAGCGACTTATACTCGCGCTTGTCGCGCCCGATAACAAGGCTCTGTCCTGGCTGAACAAACCGGTGGATGGAGATGGCCGCCTGTTTGCCCGCGGCGATGGCGTCGATGGCAAACTTCGGGCCGCTGAAGACGTCACCTCCGGCGAAAATATCGGGTTCTGCCGTCTGGTAGGTAAAGCTGTCGGCACGAACCGTGCCGTTGGGGTTTCTTTCCACCTTGGTACCAGTCAGCAGCTCTCCCCACTCAATAGACTGACCGATGGATAGCAGCACCCAGTCTGCATCGACCAGCATGGTTTGGGTATCGTCGTAGACTGGGGCAAATCGATGGTTTGCATCAAATACCGAGACACAGCGGCGGAAGTTCACTCCCGAAACACGTTCATTATTCATCTCAAAACTGCAGGGGCCCCATCCGTTACGTATTGAAATGCCTTCATGGACGGCTTCTTCCACCTCATCGGGTGACGCGGGCATTTCAGCCTCGCTTTCCAGACAGATCATGGTTACTTCGGAAGCGCCCTTGCGGACGGCCGTGCGGGCCACATCTACGGCTACATTGCCGCCGCCGATGACCACCACCTTGCCGGAAAGGCGGATGTCCTCTCCCAAATTGACACGCCTTACAAAATCAATGCCCGACAGAATGCCCTCCGCCTGCTCGCCATCCAGGCCAAGCCGACGTCCGCCCTGTGCGCCAATCGCAAGATAAAAAGCCTCGTAGCCATCCTTTCGGAGGGCTTCAATAGTCACATCACGGCCAACCTCCACTCCTGTACGGAAGGTCACGCCCAGCTCGCTCAATACACCAATTTCCGCCTCGACAACATCTTTCTGAAGCCGGAAAGCCGGAATACCAAAAGCGAGCATACCGCCCGGTTTCTGCTGCTTTTCAAACACAGTGACCTTATAGCCGTCAATGGCGAGGAAATAGGCACAGGTCAGCCCGGCCGGCCCGCCACCGATGACGGCAATCTTCTTACCGTAAGCGTGACGCTTTATTGGTACAAACCTACGATCCTTGTTCAAATCCTGCTCGGCAATGAATTTCTTAATTTCATCAATGGCAATTGGCTCGTCGATATCACCACGTGTGCAGGCTGATTCACAGCGACGGTTACAAATGCGCCCGCAGACTGCGGGGAAGGGATTCTCCTTTTTGATGAGCTCGAGAGCATCGGTATAACGGCCCTGGGCGGCAAGCTTGATGTATCCCTGAATGCCAATGTGGGCAGGACATTCCGTCTTGCAGGGGGCTGTTCCGGTATCAACAACATTTTTGCGATTTGTTCGATATTCGGGGTTCCAGTGCGCGCTGGTCCATTCAGTGTCGCGAGGGGTATCCTTATGTACGATCTTGTCGATTACAGGCTTGGTCGAGCATACCCGCTGCCCTAGCTGCAGCGCGTTTACCGGGCAGTTTTCCACACACTGGCCGCAGGCGACGCACTTATCCCTGTCAACCTGAGAAACATAGTTAGAGCGTACCATGTCCGCATTCAGGAACATTTCCGCTGTGCGCATGGAAAAGCAGCCGCAGCCGCAGCAGTTACAGATGGCATGTGTTTTCCCGTCGCCGTCCAAATTCGGGATTTCATGCATCAGGCCATTCTCCTCAGCCCTCCGAAGAATCTTATAGACCTCATCCTTCGTAACCTGTCTGCCGCGTCCCGTTCGGATATAGTATTCGGCGGCATGTCCCATCTGGATACACATATCCTCCTTGAGATGCCCGCAGCCCTCGCCCATGATCTCGCGTGCGGTGCGGCAGGAGCAGTCGGACAGAGAAAACAGGTCATGCTCTTCAATATGCTTGGAGAGCTCCTCGTAGGAAGCACGGCGGCTTTCGCCGTCGATGGCCTTTTCAATCGGAATCACCCGCATCAGACCAATCCCGACGGGGGTCATACCCGCGGTTTTGGCGCCGCGGATGCGGCCATAGGCTTCAAAGGCCTCGGCAATCTGCGGAAACTTTTTGGCATTGGTGGGGTGGTTGGTCATCATCTCCATGATACCCGGCACCCAGGTGTCGTACCAGAAGGTATCCTTGCCGTTTATTGTATTGACAAAGCAAACCCCAACGTCTGCCAGCTCCAGCAGTATTCTATGGCAATCTGCTACCGCCTTTCCGGTACGTTCAGCCACCGCCTCAGCGGTCACCTTCTCACGGATGGTGAAGGTCATGCAGATTTCTGCCATTTCGTCAGTCACAACAGGCTCCAGTATCCGGTATTCGGGGGCATCATAGTCATAAGCGTCTTTTGCACCTGGCTTTTTCCGGCCGATGTGATTGGCCAGCGCCAGAATTTTCGGGTTACCTTCGGTTTTCGGGGTTTTTATCTGTGTTGTCATTGAAGTCCATCCTTTCCTTGCATTAGCCAGCCCGACTTCGCAGAACTGATACCCGCCCCTACCATGGCTTGTGCGGAATGTCGGTGTCATACCGATCCGGATGCAAAGCCTCAGAGACTCATCCTACTCTGCTTATCGGTGCTCATTTCCTCCATGCTGTCACTTCGTCACGCAGCCATTGTATCCATTCGTCCAACCCTTCGCCTGTTCGGGCACAAATCGGAATCACCCTTGCCTTCGGGTTAAGCTTGTTCACTCGCTCACGAACAGCATGTAAATCGAAATCGAAATATTGTAAAACGTCAGTCTTGTTCACAAGAATCACATCACAGATGGAAAACATCAGCGGGTACTTGAGGGGTTTGTCGTCGCCCTCCGGCACGGATAGGATCATCGCATTCTTAGAGGCGCCGGTGTCAAATTCCGCAGGGCATACCAGATTGCCGACATTCTCCAAAATGGCCAGATCCACTCCGGATACATCCAACCCGACCAATCCTTGCCGTGTCATGCCTGCGTCCAAGTGGCACATGCCCCCCGTATGGAGCTGTATGACCTTTACGCCGGTTTCGGCAATGGCTCTTGCATCCACATCGGAATCGATGTCCGCCTCCATGACGGCGATCCTCAGCTCGTCCTTCAGCCGTGCGATGGTCTGGCGCAGCGTGGTGGTCTTGCCAGCCCCCGGTGAGGACATGAGATTGAGCAAAAAGACCCCCTGCCTTTTTAACTCCTCACGTAGTATTTCAGCTTCACGATCGTTGCTCTCAAACACACTCGCCTTAATGTCCAGAATTCGGAATTCACCCATAACTTACACTCCTTATTCGGCCAGCTGACGTATTTCCTGATATGCAGGGAGGTCGGTATAAAGCTCGGCTTTGTAAGGATTGCGGCCTGTCTTGCGCGCTTTTAGAACCATATAGATCAATACTGCGATATTTACCAGCAGTGCTGCCAGACTTACGATAAAATAGATGGTCCGATTGTAGGTGGAATCCACCCTGAACGGGCCCGCATCCTGAAACATCGGGAAGGTTTGGGCAAACATGCACCACATCGCCAAAGTCTGTGCCCGATGCTGGAGCCATGCGCCTTTTCCAACTGTAAAGGCACACAGGGTAGGAGCCAGTAAAAGCGCCAGCCCGCAGTACCATGAATGATGCGGCAGGCAGTTATATGTATAGGCAAAGTTCCACAGATCATACGCGATAATCCAGAACCAGAGCATATCCGGCCACAGCATATCCCGGCTTCCGTCAAACTTAGTTTTTTTGCGGATCACAATCCCAAACCACCCTGTGATGGTTATGATATTGAGGAGTCCGGCAATGGCGTTCATAAAATTCCAGGGACCGCCCATCAGGTAAACCGGCGTATCCGCCGTCTTATCCAGCGCCATAACAGCGTATGAGATTCCGACTTCAATGTCACGTGCACAGGCTTCCAGTATATTGATAGCCAGTATCAGAGGCGGGAAGCAAAGCGCGATCCTATTTGATGACAGCTCCCAAATGGTGCCGTCCTTCCTTCTGATACGCAAAAAACGGATGAGCCAAAAGCCGATACAGCCGGCCGTTGAGGAATAGACCTTCATAAGGTGAAACCAGTCGGTATAGGTACTGCTTTTCAAGACCGTAAACCATAGCACGGAAAGGATTACCGGCAGGACGACGAACACGGCAAACCCAACCCATTTGAATCGGCGTGTCAGCTCGTTGGCTGCAAAAAGAGCAGCAAGAACACAGAGCCAAACTAAAAGTGTTGGGACAATGTTTGCACCAGCGGCTACGTTGAAAGTAAACATATGCATTACTCCCTTACCTATTAATTTGTTGAACAGAAGGTTGATTTTTTGAGACGCACTACGATAATTTGTGGTTAGACCAGAAAAGATCTCTTTATTAACAATATATCGCAGTGTTGCTTGTTATGTCAATTGAAATGGAAGAATACCGGCTATATTGCTATTTTTATATTGGTAAAGTTGCTTTTGCCGCTCAGGTTTGTTAATATAGTATTTGTGGTATCTGGTTGAACCAGTATCACTAGAATGGATCGGAGGACGGCTATGGAGTTTTCAAAATTGAGTGCGCCTTCGCTTAAGGAGTTGTTTGTCCGGGAACTGGAATCTATGATTCTGTCCGGGCGCTTACCGATTGGCACGCAGCTTCCGCCCGAACGAGATCTTGCCGGTTCCATGCAAGTAAGCCGGGCTGTCGTCAATTCAGGTATCGTCGAGCTGGCGCGCAAGGGCTTCTTAGTGATACGTCCCCGTGTTGGAACGTTTGTGGCGGACTATCGGCGGAACGGGACTATCGAGACGTTTTTATCTATTGTATCCTACAACGGAGGAATGCTGCGAAACGACGAGGTGCGCTCCATTCTGGAGCTGCGGATCGCTCTGGACAAGCTGGCGGTAGAGCTTTGTTCCTTAAAAATAACTGATGATGAGCTTGCAAATCTCCGGGCAAGCGTGGAAGCACTTGGTAAGGCAAAAACACCCGATGAGGCGGTCTCTCACGCCTTTGCTTTTCAGCACCAGCTCGCACTGTACTCCAACAACACCCTTCTGCCCGTTATTTTCAGCTCCTTCAAAGCGCTGACGCGTACCCTTTGGCTGCGATACTGTACCCTTTACGGGATTTCTTCTCTGTATGAAAACACACGAGTGCTGTTCAGCCATCTCGAAAAGAGGGATTTTGAAGGTGCGATTCAAAGCCTGACGGCTACGATCCAGGACAGTATCTCCGGCAGCAGGCCGATTTATTACTGATGGAATGCGGGTTTGGATATCCCTAACGATAGAAGCGACCCCAAGGGAATATTTACAATTTACAAAAGACCAAAGCTAAGGTGGTAAATTTTCAGGGGAAAACCCGGTAAGGTAGGGGTAAAACATAACAAGCGGCTTTCAGTTATTAGCTGAAAGCCGCTTGTTTTTTGGTTGCGGAGGCGGGATTTGAACCACACGACCTTCGGGTTATGAGCCCGACGAGCTACCAGGCTGCTCCACTCCGCGACGTCATTTTTTAGCGCTTTCTTAGTATAACACCGGCTTTAAAATTTTACAAGCACTTTTGACGTATTCCCAAAAATTTATATTATTTCCCTAAGCTGCTGCCGCTTCCTTTCTGCTGAAGCCGTAGACAGCGACTGCGAAAAAGGCTAATGCAAAGGCTGTTACGACGAGGATATTCGTGGATACGTCGCCCAGGGATTTGCCATACATTATGCTCTCAATGGCATCCAGTGTCCAGCGCTGGGGGAACAGGTGAGAGATATTCTGCATGAACACCGGCATCATTTTTACGTCCCAGAAGCAGCCTGAGACAAGACAAGTCGGGTAGATTACAAGCGTGCAGAGGATGTTCAGCTGGCTTTCGTTCTTTGCAAAGGCTACCAGCATTAATGTTACACCAACGGAGGCAACTAACAGCGGGAAAAGTACGAGCATCATGGAGAGCGGGTCTACACCCATCTCCACATGGAAGGCATATTTTAATAGAAATAAAGTTGCAAGGGTTTGAAGCGTCACCAGGCTTACGTTTACAAATACGTTTCCCATAATGAACTGGTGACCCTTAACCGGAGTACAACGGATGCGGGCCAAGGTTTTCTGCTTGCGTTCTTTTATAATATAGGCTGCTGTTCTTTGGGTGCCAATAAGAACAAATTGAATCAAGAAGCCAATCCCAAGGTATGTAATGCTAAGGCCCGCAGACACGTTCTTGACACCCTTGGTTTCGACAGGGATGATACTGGCTTGATTCTCTTCATAAAGGCTCTTGAAGGCGGCGAGATCGCCGTTGGAGGCCTTGGCAAGAATGGCTGTATTGGGAAGCGTCGTATTGAGAAAGCTTTCAACCCAACCCGTTGCGGCAACACCCTGAACGGAAAGAACCTGAATCATTTTGGGAGTTCCGGTAAGGTAGCTGCTTGTGAAGCCCTCAGGAATGACAAGTGCACAATCAAGCTTACCCGAGGAGATGGCCTCGTTGACACTGGCCTCATTAATGTCTTTGATTTGGAAGCGCTTCTGGCCCTTAAGCTCTTCGTAAACAGCTTTTGAAAGAAATTCCGAATCCTTGTTGATAACACCAACACGGATATAGCTTGTACTGGCATTGCTGAACATCACGAGGGGAATGATGATGCCGATTATAGGCAGCAAGATGTAAATGACGACACTATTTTTAGTTCTGAACAATATTTTAAACAGATTCTTGGCAATCAGGATAATGTTATTCATGCGTAGACCTCCTTTTTAGACAGAACCGAGGAGATGGCCAGGAACACAATGGCTATACCCAGGTATAAGGCAATAGTGGTTCCGAAGGTTGAGTAATCATTGGCGTAGATGACCTGCAAAAGTGTTTGGTTCAGCCATTTTACAGGTGACAGCCAGGCAATCTGCGAGATGATGCCGCCAATGCCCATGAGCTCCAGGTTTACATATCCGCCCCCAAGGAAAATCAGGATGGGGATAAGTGTGTTTAAAATGGTGGTTCCTGTTGAATTTTCCTTAAAGAGATAGGCCATACCCACACCGACCGACACAACCATGATGATTTGCGCAAGCAAAATGGCTGCTACTGCAGGGATGTTGGTTCCCCATTCGGTTTTCAGAACAAATTTGTCAAAGAAGAAGACGATAACCACCTGCAGACAGGTGACGAGAGTCATGCCTGTGACCTTGGACACAAGGATTTCTGCATTTTTGACCGGGGAAAGCACCATTCTGGACAGGGTCCTCTGCTGGCGCTCATCGGAAATGAGGCTGGAGCCTGCGGGGCCTGCGTACATAATGATGAGTGTAAGCATGGTAAGGGCATAATAATCGAGGGCACGAGGTGCCTTTTGCTTTTGAAGCGAGACGCTTTCAGTATATTTACTCCCAGTGCTCTCGTCTTGGGAATTCAGGTCTTTAAGGCTTAAAGGGTTAACTTTTGCCACGGTCATAATTGTATTGAATTTGCTTGCGTAGGCTTTAACCATGGTTTCAGCAATCTGGCCGCTC
Source organism: Clostridia bacterium (assembly GCA_026418215.1). Taxonomy (GTDB): domain Bacteria; phylum Bacillota; class Clostridia; order DSM-8532; family DSM-8532; genus DTU059. The sequence goes on from JAOABT010000440.1 coordinate 11,587, forward strand.
ATGGTTCCGCCATCGCGCATGGTAATAACAATGCGGTCATCACCAACCTCGATATAGCAGGCCGAGTCCCCGAATTTAACAGCATTTAAGGCTTTCTCAGGGGTTTCCTCCTTTAGGTAGAGCTTTTCCTTTTCAATCTGGGGGACGAAATCCTTCTTAAAGGCGGCCGCCATGGGGGAGTTTCCTTCGATATGATAATAGGCGTCAATACGGGTGGGACCGCTGTTGCTGGAGAACATATTAGACAACGAAGCACCTAATACGAGAGTCAAGACAATGGGAAAGACTATCGTGAAGATCATACCGTTCCGGTCTCTCACAAGCTGCTTAATTTCCTTGATAACGAGCGATAATGTACGCATATCAAGCCTCCTGATCACGGAGCTTACGACCTGTAAGGCTTAAAAAGACGGTTTCAAGGTCGGGTGTCCGGTTTTCGATGTTTTTGATGGTGTTGTGCGTTCCGATGAAATACTGGATAATTCGGTCCAAGTTCATAACATCTCTTGATGTGGAGACGCGGATATCATTTTCAGAAATATCAACATTTTTAACGCCGGGAATCTTGAGAAGCTCTTTATCATTGACCTTGTAGGGGTTTTCCACAGTGACGAACAGAGTGTCGGTGTCACTAATGATGGACTTCAAATCGGCTTCGGTGCCCTCAGCAATGACCTTCCCGAAATCCATAATGGCTATTCTGGAGCAAACCTCTTCAACCTCTTCCATGTAATGGCTGGTGTAGATGATGGTGCTTCCCCGCTTGTTAAGCTCTTTAACCGATTGAAGGATGTGATTTCTGGATTGGGGATCAATACCTACGGTAGGTTCGTCCATAATGATAAGCTTGGGCTTATGCGCAATGGCGCAGGCGATATTGAGACGGCGCTTCATACCTCCGGAAAAGCCTTTTGGGAAACGCTTGGCGTGTTCTGAAAGACCTACGAACTCCAGAGCTTCTTCAGCATTCTGCTGCAACTCCCTGCCCTTGATGCCATAAAGCCCTGCAAAGAAGCTGACGTTTTCATAGGCGGTGAGGTCGCCGTAGATGGCGATATCCTGTGGAACCAAGCCAATAGTGGTCTTGGCAAACAAGGCATTCTTGGCGACGTCCTTGTCAAAGAGTTTGATGGTGCCGCTGTCCGGGTTGATCAGCCCCGAAATCATGTTGATGGTGGTGCTTTTCCCGGCGCCATTGGGTCCTAGCAATCCGAAAATCTCGCCTTCCTGAACAGAAAGGTCAATATTGTCGACGGCGGTGATGTCTCCAAATCTTTTTACGAGTCCGTTAAGCTGAAGTGCCTTCATATTAAAACTCCTCAATCATCAAAATCATTTGCTACACTTTGATTATAGAGGAGCCCAGGTGAATGACAGAAGTCCAAAAGGTCATGAATAGTACGTGACTTTAGTCACGTTTAAAGAGGTACATGACTTTAGTCATGCAAAAAGAGGTACGTGACTAAAGTCACGTTAAAAGAAGTTATGAGTAAAGTCATAAACATAATAAGTAATGTCATTACACATATATTAAGGTTTACATGATGAGAAAGATGGAGCCACTAATATCTATAAGTAAATGAGAAAGGATGTAGCAGTCATAAGCAGAAACCTTGTACTATCAACATCGAATCATATCAATGGTATGTAGAGAGACCATTCATCCTGCATAAAGCCTTTACTTAACATCTTCAAGGACGCAGAGTCCCCCCGTTTATATAGTAAATGGCCACCTGAGTACGGTGCTCAAGCCCTGTCTTGTCGAGAATGGAGGTGATGTGGTTTTTGACCGTTCCTTCCGAGATAAAGAGGGTCGATGCGATCTCACGGTTTGAAAGCCCCTCGGAGATTAAACGCATGATTTCAAGCTCCCGTTCGGAGAACAGACTGGTGTCTATGCTTTTTTTTGCAGAAGGCTGTGAGCTTCCTGAAAGATTATCCTTGAGCTTCTCAAGGACGACGTTCTCCATTACGGAACCGCCCTGGTGGACAAGCTTGACGGCCGCTTTGATTTTGTCAGGTGTATTATTCTTTAATAAATAGCCCTTGGCTCCCGACTGTATAGCATCCCTGATATGGGAGTCGTCATCAAAGGTTGTAAGAATGAGAACCTTCGTCTTTGTCCGCTCGCAAATTTCCTTGGTAGCTGCAACGCCATCCATGACGGGCATGCGGATATCCACCAGCGCAACATCTATTTCAGGGTGCCCAAGGCAGGCATCAACTGCCTGACGGCCATTTTCAGCACAGGCAATTATCTGAAAGTCAGGGTCCATGCCCAGGATAATATTGAGTCCCTCGCGAATTAAGGCATCATCATCTGCCAAAAGAAGTCGTATGGCCATTTGCATCCCCCTCCAATGGAACAAGCATAGTGAGTGAAAAGCCCTTGGAGCCCTCCACCAGCAGGCGGCCGCCTACGGTTAAGAGCCTTTCCTCCATGCCGGCAAGGCCCAAACCCTTTTTAATCGGGCCTGTGACCAAACCGTTGTCTGTTATTTGATAGCGTATCATCTTGTTCATGACGAAAATGGACACGACAACGCTGTCAGCCTTGGAATGTCTCAAGAGATTGGTAAGAGCCTCAGAGGTATTTTCAAAAAAGATTTTCCAGAACAGCGGCGTCAGCTTGGAAATGTCACCCTCATAATGTAAGGAGGTCTGAATGCCGTGCTTTTCTTTAAAATCGTTCAAAATGAGCTGCAATCGATTAAGACCCATTTGCTCGGAGGGCGGCTTGATGTTTCGCAGTGTCATGCGGATATTCTCAAGCCCCGTTCTTAGGGTCGCAATAACGGTATCCATCATGGAGGCTGCTTTTTGCGGGTCCTTCAGTGAAATGACCTTAATGGCCTCAAGCTGCATCAGGCTCCCGGAGATGGAATGGCCCACTTTATCATGGATTTCCTGCGCAATTTTATTTCGTTCCTCCAACTGTGTGGTATAGGTGAGCTGCTGCCTGATTTCTTCTCCAATGGAAAGCTTTTTGTGAAGCCTGTCATTCAAAAGTCTCAACTGGTCGTTTTGCTTTTGCAGGTTTACAAGCTTGCTGTCCCGATTTTGAAGCAGATAGATGATAGAAGCAAAACCAATTGCCAAAAAGTACTCGCCCTCAAGGTGATATTGAATGGACAAGGGGAGTAAAAATAGAATAATGAGAGAAGCATAAAGAGGATTAACGCTTAAATTAAAAAAGATTTCTGTCACGATTATGGGGACAAGCAGAAGCAAGCTTTGGTTATCGGGCAGGAACCCGGCTATTAAAAGGATGGAGGCGATTTGCAGTGCTAATCGGACATATTTACTTTTCATGACCGGTACCAGAACAGACAGGGCCATCAGCAAGAGCACTGCCATCAGTGTCAGGGCCATGGTGCCTGTGAACACACCGGGTTTTGTATAAATACAATAAATCAGTAGAATAATCTTTATGAACAAAAAAGGTTTACCCATGCCATATGCTCCTATAACCCGGGGAAGCGCTTATTTTCATTCTATCATTGGTTCTAAATACGAGCAAGAAAGCATTTGGTTCAGTAAATTGTAATGGTAATTTTTACCCTTGGGTTGATTTATGAAACCTCAGTTGATATAATGAACGAAGCATATGGAATAAAACGTTATATTTTTGTAACAAATATGCAACAAGGCTGAATCTTTCGAACAGAGAGTACGGAGGACCCATTTATTGGGGTTAATCCATGGTTTCCATGGTAGGGTTTCCTATTACCCGCACCCGTCAGCTAACTCCGGAAGCCTTAAATAGGAGGAACATTAATGAAAAAACCAAAGTCAATCAATCTCTCCCTGGTGGTTTTGACACTGCTTTTTCTGCTGTCACAAACCACATTTGCCCTAACGGCTTCCGTATCTCTTGAGGGCAATCCGCAACAGACTCCACCACAGGCAACAACTCAGGACATCGGCACAGATAGAAGCGTAAGCAAGACTTCCGTTTACGATGATCCTCAGAACTTCGAAATGATGAAGGCTGCTGCATCTGCTGTCAATGCTGACACAGCTGCTCCCCAGGTTATGATGGCTTCTGTTGTTACACAGGCCGTGACCGCAGCTCAAGCAGATCCAACTCCCGCAAAGGAATCCGCTAAGCCCGTTGTCCGCTACATCAATGCCAATGAACTCAATGTGCGTGCTGAAGCAAACGCAGACAGCAAGCTCGTTGGAACCTTAAAGCGCGGCGATAAGGTTACCTTCTATGAAAACGTTGGTGAATGGGCTAAGATCAAGACCTGGAGCGACAAGGACGGTTATATCCTCGCTAAGTTCCTCGTTAACAGCGAAAAAGAGGTTGACAAGGATGAGGCTGCCGAGCCTGTCAAAAAGGTTTCCAGAGGCTCTGTTGAATCTGCGAAGTCTTCTGAACCCACCGATGAGGAACGCTCGCTGATCCAAAAAATCGTAAGCTACAGCAAGTCCCTTCAGGGCGTCAAGTATGTTTACGGTGGCTATTCAACAAAAGGCTTCGATTGCTCCGGCTTTACCAAGTATGTTTATGCAAGGTATGGTATTGAACTTCCCCGTTCCGCCTCCGAATACTGGGGCTTCGGCAAGAAGGTTTCCCGTTCGGATTTAAGACCCGGTGACATTCTTCTCTTCGATACCGACGGCGGCTCAGCTGATGTCAGCCATGTCGGCATATATGTTGGAAACGGAAGCTTCATTCACGCCTCCACCTACAAGGGCCATGTCATCGTGATGTCACTGGCTGAGTATCGTGGTAAGTACATGGGAGCAAGAAGAATCATCAATTAATCATAAGCGACAAATAAATAGGAAAATTTAAGCGCATTGAGTGATCAATGCGCTTTTTGTACGACGGTGAATCCTTGCCTCAAGCCGCTTTGTTCATGCTGATGGGGAGTACGACGGTGAATTCGGTGCCTTCTCCGGGCTTGCTCTGGACCTCAATGCGTCCATTGTGCTTCTTTATGACGCTCTGGCAAATAGCCAGTCCAAGGCCGCTGCCCTTGCCGCATTTCTTTGTTGTAAATCCGGTATCAAAAATATAGGGCAGGATGCCTTCTTCAATACCGGTACCGGTGTCTCTGATGGAGACGTAGACGTATTGCTGGTCATTCCAGGTCCTTATATGAATCTCGCCCTTATCGGGGATGGCATGGATGGCGTTGACGGTGATATTCATGAAAACCTGATTAACCAGACCCGGATTGGCCATGATAAGCGGGATGTCCCCGTAATCCTCTATAATGTTGATTCTGCGCTTCCAAAGGTTTGAGGTCAGGAGCACCACGCTCTTGACGCTCTCGTTGATGCAGGTTTCCTCCATTTCAGTCAGGTCCTGGCGGGAGAAGTTCTTTAGACTCTTAATAATGGAGGAAATACGGTCTAAGGCTGTATGGTTAAGGCTTGCGGCTTCCCCCAGCTGGGTGATGAAATCCTTCGTATCCTGGTTGGCTTGTACCTTGGGGTTATTTAAAAGCTTCATGATAAGCGCACTCTGCGTGTCAACGCTGTCACGGATAGTATCGAGCGGATCATTGATTTCATGGGAGATGGCGGCTGTCAGCTGCCCGATGGAGGCCAGATTCTGACTCTGTACGAGCTGCGACTGTGCTTCCTGAATCATATGCCTTGACTCGATAAGCTCTTCCTTCTGGTTCTCAAGCTCGTTTCGCTGCTCCTCGAGCTGATTCTTCTGAGTCAGCATCATTTCGTTAAAGTCCAGCATCTTACGAAGGATGGTATTGGTTGATTCTGCGACTGAGGCAATTTCGGCAATGGGGCGCTTTTTGATGACAATCTGGGAATGGAGTGTGGTCTCGTAATCCTCCAGAGCAAGGGATTTAAGCCGGGCCTCCAAAACTGTGAAGGGCTTGGCGATTCGCCGTGAAAGCACCCTGGCAAGCAAGCCCGTTACGATGAAGCCCAAAATACCGAAAATCAAGGAACCGCCAACCATGATCAGGTAGAAGGAGACTAAAAAGGATGGGTCAAGTCTCACCGTAATGGTCGCAAACGGAAGTCCTGACTGCGTTGTAGGGATTTTTGAGTCCAGATCCATGTAGAGATAGTACTTCGACTCGACCTTGAAGAAATCCGAGAGATAGGCAATAACAGGATAGTAGAATTTGCCCTTGGCATCGGTAAGAATTTTGTATTCTCCAAGATGAGGGCTCTGATAAATCTGTTTACCCTGAATCGTTATTTCAGTCTGGGCGATTTCACCGAGCTTGTAAAAATGATTGGTCATAGGATGATAAACATAATTTTTAAAGCTCGGAATCTTGCTTGTGTCAAGATCGATGGGAAGAATAATGGAGCTTCCGGGATTCTCGGTACTTACCATGGTGCTGATGGTTTTGCTCTCCAATCCCTGAACCTTTATGACAAGCCGCTGGATTTTCTCATCGTTGCCCACAACTTGATAAAAGCTTGAGATATCCAGCTCCTTCAGCATTTCCTGACTGAAAACCTGGGTTGAAACCAGATTGCTGATCATGGAGGCCAAAAGATAGCCTTTCTTTCGCTCAGCCTCGGCTGATGCAATGGAAAGTACGATAAAGAAGAACAGGACCGATATAGCTATGCTCAAATACACCACCCGGCGTATTCTTGACCTTAAGGTATTCATTCTGGACAAACACTTCACCCCGAAAGCATAAAAGATATACAAACTATATTTAACCACAACAAAGACTTCTGTACCATATTCATAAAATTAATTTTATTTTGCGTAAAGTGCTCGTAATCAGTCGATAAATGTTTTAAAATTGATGGAAAGTGGTAATAAAACGTAGACCCTATCACTTTTTATGTGGGCCGTTTGATTTGTGGGAGGATACTATGAGCCGAACCATCATGATTGTTGACGACGAAACCATGATCACCAACACATTATCAAATCTTGTTAAACTGTTTCTGAAACACAATGTTGTGACCTTTAACAGTCCATCCGACGCCTTACAGTCAGAAAAGCTCTCTGAAGGCCAGGTGGACTTGGTTATATCTGATTTTATGATGCCCGGAATGAATGGCCTAGAGTTTTTGAAGAGAGCCAAGGAGAAATCTCCCGAGCTTGTTACAGTCATGCTCACAGGCTACGCGGACAAGGAAAATGCCATTCGCAGCATCAATGAAGTGGGGCTCTATTACTACATTGAAAAGCCCTGGGATAACAATGCCCTGCTCAAGATTGTCCAGAACGGTCTTGAAAGAAAGGAAATGCAGGAAACATTAGTTAAGAACTATGATGAAATCAAGAAGTCACATAATGAAATAGAAAGACTCTACGATCTTTTAAAGAACGACTATAACACAGAGCTGGAAAACTCCAGAAGCCTTATTGTAACCCTTGCCAACGTCATTGAAGCCAAGGATTCCTATACAGATGGGCATACCCGCCGTGTGGCATCTATATGCCGTATGATTGGAGAAAGGCTGGGCTATAGTAAAGAACGCCTTAGTAATCTCGAAATAGCCGGAATTATCCATGATATCGGTAAGGTAGGCGTTTCCGAAGCCATTATCAACAAGCCCGGAAAGCTCACCGACGAGGAATTCACGGTGATGAAAAACCATACGGTGATTCTGTCTC
>JAOABT010000452.1 GCA_026418215.1 Clostridia bacterium
GTTATACAGCCATATACGGTATGAGCAGTGGGTTATCAATGTCCATAAGCGTCACCATGAGTTTAGAGTCGACCACGGCGGCCTCTATCTGCGGTCCATCACGCTTTATGTTTGCATGAACAGCAGAAAAGCCATCCAGACCTACAAGCGTTATTCGCAGATTAAGGACCGTTATGACCGGTTTTATAAGATTACTTCTGTCATTTTAGTCATGGCACAAAGAACGACGGCGGGCCTCATGCATATGTTCTTTAAGGATATGCAAAGATTCAAGCCTAAAACCCTTGATACGGAGAAAAAGCAGCCTGTGGAAAAGTCTTTTTTCTCATTTATCCATAAGGTTATTAAGCATCCGATGATCGGAAAGAACAAGCTATTTAAGGATAAACGTATTTAAAGCTAAATAAGCGTACCAGCTTAAAGATTTGATCCAACGGCTATTAACACACAAATCAATGTTTTGACAAATATTCTTTTTCTTAAACCAGTATTTCTATTTCTATAATATTATGGCTTCCTCAAAAGGAAGTACATATTTATCCTTAACAATAGTCAAAATCCCTTCGAATTTGGTTTGATATTCCTGAACAAATATTTTATAATTAAGACCATGTCATATGAATTTGTTAGAAATATCAAATCCTATTTATGGGAAAGGAGAGCACAATGATTATACAACCTAAGACAAGAGGCTTTATTTGTACGACTGCCCATCCGGAAGGATGCGCAAAGAATGTACAGGAACAGATAGATTATGTTAAGAAACAAGCACCCATAGAGGGACCCAAAAACGTTCTCGTCATCGGGGCTTCAACAGGCTATGGTCTTGCTTCCAGAATTGCCGCCACCTTTGGTGCCGGTGCCAAAACCATTGGTGTATTCTTTGAGAGACCGGCGTCTGACAACCGTACCGCGACAGCGGGCTGGTATAACTCCGCTGCTTTTGAAAAAGCTGCAAAGGATGCGGGGTTATACGCCAAGAGTATTAACGGAGATGCCTTCTCACGCGAAATCAAGGAGCAAACTATTGACCTTATCAAGAAGGATTTAGGCAAGATAGACCTCATTATCTACAGCCTTGCCTCCCCCAGGCGCATTCACCCCGTAACGGGTGAAACCTTCAATTCTGTCATTAAGCCCATAGGAAAACCTTTTACCAACAAAACCGTTGATTTTCATACCGGAGTTGTTTCTGAAGTAACCATTCAGCCTGCTACCGAGGATGAAATCAGACAGACCATTGCCGTTATGGGCGGTGAGGACTGGGAAATGTGGCTGGAAGCCATGAAGAATGCCGATGTCCTTGCAGACGGCGTTATAACGGTCTCCTACTCCTATATCGGTCCCGAGGTCACACACGCTGTTTACAAGAACGGAACCATAGGAAGAGCCAAGGATGACCTTGAGGCGTCATCCAAAAGGATCAATCAGCTTCTTGAATCCCTTGGCGGGAAATCCTTTGTCTCAGTCAACAAGGCTTTAGTCACACAATCCAGTTCAGCCATTCCCGTCGTTCCGCTTTATATCTCCCAGCTCTACAAGGTTATGAAGCAGGCAGGCACCCATGAGGGCTGTATTGAACAGATTTACCGCCTTTATGCGGATCGCCTGTATGGAAAAGAACTGGAATTGGATTCTAATGGACGTATCCGTATTGACGACCTTGAGATGAAGCCCGAAATTCAGAAGGAAGTTGATGAGCTTTGGAAAAAGGTAGACACAGAGAACATCTATACGCTTTCTGATTTGGAAGGCTACCGCAGCGAGTTCTTCAAGCTCTTTGGATTTGGCTTTAAGTCTATTGACTATTCGAAGGATATTAGTCCGGAAGTCAGTATTGAAAGCATCAAGGATTAATTAAGCTTTATATTTGGCTAAGGCAGGCGCATCCTATACAATAGAAATACTTCATATGAATAAGGAGCAGCTATGCGCACCCAGAGAATCTATTCCAAAAATGCGGATTACCAGAAGTTTGAGGTCTTGAAAACCAACCGGAATAAGCGCTACAAGTATTACGAATTCTTTGTTGAAGGCGTACGAAATATAAACGAAGCCATTAATAACGGCTGGACCATCCAGGCTTTTATCTATTCCTATGAAAAGCAGCTGTCAAGATGGGCCACGGATATTTTGAAAAACAACCCTGCAGAGATGCATTATGAGCTGACCGACGCCCTTATGGCGGATTTGAGCAGTAAAACCGACACATCGGAGCTGCTGGCTGTTTTAAAAATGCAAGAGGACTCGCCCCAGAAGATCAAGCTTAGCGAGAATCCGGTTATTGCCCTGTTTGACAGGCCGTCTAACAAGGGAAACCTCGGCACCATCATCCGTTCCTGTGACGCACTGGGCATTGAAGGTCTTGTGATAACAGGTCATGCTGTGGATTTGTACGATCCCGATACCATAGCGGCCACCATGGGCTCGTTCTTCAAGGTGCCTGTTTGCAGAATGGCTGATAACCAAAGCATCCAGGCGTGGATTTCTTCACTTAAGGAACGCTATCCCGCCTTAAAGGTGATTGGGTCTACTGCCCACGCAGAGTGTTCCATTGACCAAATTGACCTGACAACGCCCGTGCTTTTCCTTATAGGCAATGAAACCGACGGCTTAAGCAATATGCTCTGTGAAATAAGTGATGTGATGGGTACCATCCCGATGGCGTCCGACAGCTCGGCTTCATCCTTCAATGTGGCCTGTGCGGCGTCAATCATGTTTTATGAGGCTGCAAGACAGCGGAATTTAAAGTAGACTTCATCATAAATAAACCCTTCATGTTAAAGAACTGAAGGGTTTTTTTTATGATGCATAAGGCTCTTCCTGACACCTAGACTGTCCCCTGTATCATCCTGATGACGGTATCGGCCGTCTTCATATCGATGCGGATCTGTTCTGTCATATCGTAGGCATGATAGAGGCTTCTTTGCATCATGTAGGCCAGAATTTTTTCTTATGTACCAATAGCCGCTCTCAGCTGTCTTCCCCCTCAGCATTCCTAACGTTAAAAATCATCATTCATGGGTTTCTTGATTTCATTGACGGGCTTTCTAGAAACTTCCATTTCTATGTCCATCTCCTATTATTGCTGTTGTGTTTTGAAAAGCAAACGACGGAGCTGTGCCCCGAAAAACACCACTATGCACGGCAAAATGAAAGTCAGAGCCTTATGTAAGGTAACACAAAAAAAACATAAAAGCATATGTTGTTACTAAGGTTTCGCCTGTTTTCGAGGAGTTTAGTCTCTATGCGAACGAATTATCCTGTACCATTTGAATATTGGGTAATGGAGGGAAGCTCCTATGAGGTGGGGCAGTTTCAGGGCAATGCGATCAAGAAGCATATAGCTTCTACGCGTTTTCTCTCAAAAATCCCAAAGGAAATGGATGCCCGTACAAAAAATGTAGTGCGCGACGTGCTGGGACTCTATAAACAATTTTCTCCGGGGTTAACGGAGGAAATACAAGGCTGTGCCGACTGCCTATCCATTTCTCCCGATAAGCTCATACTCTATACCCTATC
>JAOABT010000527.1 GCA_026418215.1 Clostridia bacterium
CAAGCTGGATCAATCCGAAAAGCTTATGGGTAAGGCTGAAAGTACAAAGAATTATTTCACATGGCTTAACCAATACCTCTACCTCGCCGGCTTCTTTATCCTTGGCGGCGTTATCCTGGACGTCATTTTCAAGACCTACTTTTTCTATGATGTCGTCAACACAGTCAATATCAGTGCCATATCAGCCTCGGTATTCAGCATTGTCAAAGGCTATGATATTACAACAAGTATCTTTCTCATCAACATGGTTCTGTTCAATTCCGTCATGAGCCTGAAGACGTTATCAGCTGTTCTTATGCTTTTCAAGTGGAAGGGAGCGCTATCCTACTATATCTACTTCGGACTTTGGGTGTGTATTCTATCAGTTGTCAATATATTAGCATAAAAAACTATTTTTATGGGGTGAATGTAAATGAAAAAAGTGAGGCTCTACCTTATTTATGGCATCATCGGCATTCTTTGCATCGCAGGGCTTTTCATGTATTTCTCGGATGCCAGCCAAAATTCAAAGGCCAGTCAAAAGCTGACGGCTGACTCATCGAAAACATCCTCTTCTAAAGATCCTGAGCACCCGGTTGTGGCCATCGCCCAAGGCGAGGATTATGCCAAGACCACAAGAGAAGCCATTGACAAGGCAGGCGGACTAAAGGATCTTATCAAAAAGGACAGCACGGTGCTTATTAAGCCTAATCTCTGCGGTACCGCTAAGTTTGGTTCTCCAATCATTACTGATTACCGGGTGGTACAGGAGATTGTCACCATAGTGAAGGAGCTCGGTGCAAAGCGGGTGATCATTGCGGAAGGCCCTATCACGGGAAATGCTTTCGCACCTAGCATTATGAAACAAAATGGCTTTGATAACATCAAGGATGTCGAATTTGTTGATATCAATAAGCTCGGTAGAGACGACTGCTATGAGATCAAGGCTGAAAACAGCGTGACCGGCAAATCCTTCTTTATTCCCAAAATTTATATGGACGCCGATGTGGTCATTGGTGTACCCAAGCTCAAAACCCACTTCCAGCCTGACGCTGTTGTATCCTTAAGCCTTAAGAATCTTTATGGCGTTCCTTCCGGAAAAATTTATGGAACAGGATACAAGGCAGGACTTCATTCGATGGGCCTTAAGGAGTCTATTGTCGATCTGAATAAGATCAGAAAGCCTGACTTCAATGTTATCGACGGCATTGTAGGAGGAGAAGGAAACGGACCGCTTAACAATACGCCTGTAAAGTCAAATGTGATTATCGCCGGTTCAGACCCTGTTGCAGTGGACACGGTAGCCTTAACCTTCATGGGCTTCGACGTTTCGAAGGTCCCCCATGTCAAGCTGGCTTCCGATGAGGGTGTCGGTGTTTCCGACCTGACCAAAATCCAAATTGTGGGTCCCAAGCTCGACGATATCAAGATGTCCTTTAAGCGCTATTAACCCTTTGGCAAGCGGATAAGCCAGAAATCCTACAGTTATAGATACAGAGAAACGGCCGTGTTCGGGACCCCAGTCCCCGAGTACGGCCGTTTCAAATTATACGCATGAGGTTAGGATGGGTTTGAAGACCTATGGCGTTAATATATAGACCAGCTTCAAAGGGAGGTGAAGAATGGCCTTGAAATAAGCTCACAAGTGCATTCTTTAGCAAAATATGTCATGTACGTACCATGGCATGGAATCTTAGTCTAATATCCACTGGTCATGTTACGTCAAAATCCAAAAAGAAAAAGCGAGACTTAGCAGGTCCCGCTTATAAGATAGCCTTTGTTTTTGGTTAAATTGACCTAAAAACTCAATAGACCTGCAGAATGGCGCACTTGATATACTGTGTTTCTCCGGCAGCCAATAAAATCGGATGATCCTTGGCTTGTGAGCGGAACTCCAAAAGCCTCAGCGTCTTTCTGGCGTCATAGGCGGCCTCGTAGATGGTATCCATGAAGAGGCCGTTGTCCACGTGCTGCGAACACGAGCAGGTGACTAAAAAGCCGCCCTCCTTGAGTATTTTCATAGCGCGCAGGTTAATC
>JAOABT010000081.1 GCA_026418215.1 Clostridia bacterium
AGAGACAGCCTCCAAGGAATCCAAGGCTGCTCTTGCATTCATCAAGTATGCTACAGGTCCCAAGGGTATGACCACATGGTGCACAGGCGCCGGATGTCTGCCTTCCAGAAGCGATGTTGCAGCTTCCATGGGCGTTGATAAGGATCCTCTGTGGGCGCCTCACGTTGCGGGCGGTGCCTATGCAACTCCTTGGCAGAAGGGCGAATCCCTTGATATCGTCAACCGTGAATTCCAGAACTACTTCAATGCGGCTGTTCAGGGCGAAATGACCCTCACAGACATGCTGAAGAAGGCTGAAGACGAAGCGAACAAGCAAATTCAGTAAGATTCCTCTTTATAGCTGATGCGGTGGGTCGTAGCTCCCGCCGCATCAGATTTTTCAAATGGCTTTTTGTAAAAAATGAGCGAGGTGGCCTTATGAAAAGGAAAGTGAATCGGAATAGGCTCATGGATCATATTCAGGGCTATTCCTTTGTTGCAGCGGCAGTTTTGATCCTTGGAATCTTCACTTATATATCCATTTTTATTGCGATATACCTGTCCTTTAATAAGGTAAACCTTTTTAAGTGGACTTTTGATTTTGTGGGCCTTAGTAACTATGCAAGAATCCTTAAAGAAGATCGCATTCTCAGAGCCTTCACGAATACCCTGCAGTTTGTTGCAGTGGTAGCACCCATTCAGACCGTTATCGCCCTTGTTATGGCTTCTGTCTTGAACAGTAAGATAAAGGGGCAAAAGACTTTTCGCTTTATCTATTTCCTGCCGACCCTGACCTCGTCGGTAGCGCTGACCATGATCTTCATGTTCATTTTCAGCATCAATGGACCCTTTAACATTTTCGGCCAGGCGCTTGGTCTTATCAAGGAAACCAAAAACTGGCTCAACGAGCCCAGCTTTGCACTCAAGATTATTATGGCAATGAATATTTGGTCAACAGTACCTTTCTATATGACAATCTATCTGGCTGCCCTGCAGGATGTCCCCAAAAGCCTTTATGAGGCCGCCGAGGTAGACGGCGCAAACGTTTTCCAGCGGTTCATGAACGTTACGGTTCCCCATATGAAGCCTATTACGACCTTTGTTTTTGTGACAGGTATTATCGGGACCTTCCAGATGTTCGATCAGGCCTTCATTTTCTCCAAAGGAAGCGGAGGACCCCAGAACTCCACCTTGACGGTTGCGCTCATGGTTTACCAATACGCCTTCAGCCTCTTGAACGATATGGGCGTTGCCGCGGCAGTCGCTATTCTTCTGGCCATCGTCATCATTATTGCAAGCTTGCTGGCCAACAAGGCCAATAAATCGGAAAAGCTGTATTCATAAGGGAGGGACCATAAATGAAAAGGATTTTTAGACCGTTATTGTATGTTATTCTTATCGCTTATGCCCTTGTCACGCTGTATCCCTTCCTATGGGCTGTGGCCGCGTCCTTTAAGAGCCTCAAGGAGATAACCGGCGGCGGGATGTCGCTGATACCCAAGAATTTTACCTTCCAGAATTACATCGACCTGTTCTCGGGAAGCGCCAATTATCCGAGGTGGTTTTTCAATTCAGTCTATATAGCCGTTGTTGGTACGGTTTTGAACGTCATCATCAACAGTATGGCAGGTTACGCGCTTGCGCAGATTTCTTTCAGAGGAAGCAAGGCGATTTTTTACATCATGATTGCGGCCATGACCATCCCTGCCCAGCTCCTTTTGATTCCTAACTACCTCATCGTGAAAGCGCTAGGCCTTTTTAACTCTTATAACGCGGTTATCATCCCTGGAGCCATTAATCTGTCTTTTATTTTCCTCATGAGGCAGTACTTTATGAATTTCTCAAAGCAGGTGGAAGAAGCCGCCAAAATTGACGGGCTTACGCGTGTCGGAAGCTTTTTCAGGATTGCCATGCCGCTTGCACGCCCCATCATCGCCACGCAGGCAACCTTTGTCTTCCTGGGCCTGTGGAATGACTTCACCAAGGTCATGCTGTATATCAAGGATGTGAAAAAGTTCACGCTCCCGTTGGGCATTCAGTCTACACAAAGCCAATATGCGGGCTTCACCATGTGGAACGAGATTTTAACAGCCAGCGTGGTGTCCATGATCCCTATTTTGATCATGTATATTGTGCTCAATAAATACTTCATGAAGGGAACCAGAATGGACGGGGAGAAATAAAGCCTGCTCGTTGAGTTGATTTGTAAGGGAGGGCTTCAGGTGCAACTAAAGAAAATGGCATTTATAAAGACCAGTATCAAAAACAAGCTGATTCTCGCATTCCTCGTCCCGGTGCTCTTTATCCTCATTCTTGGCTTCTCCTCCTTTGCTGTTGCCTCCAATGCACTCAAGAATAATGCAGTGGAGGCCAACAAGCAAACGGTTCTGGGAAGAGCCGACTATCAGAGATATGTTCTGAAAGGCATCGACGCGCTTAGCATGCAGCTCATGAATGATGTCAATGTGCAGAAGCTTTTCGGTCAGGCCAATACCTTGAAGGCCTCTGAAAAAACAAAGCTTAAGACCGATATGACCACCTTTATTAACATGAAAACCTTTTCGGACGAGAATGTGGGAAGCATCTCCATCATCGGAGATAGTGACTACGTTACTTCCTTCGTCAATTTTAAAGGGCTCTTGCTCAAGGATATAGAGGGCACCAGGGTTTACGGCAAAGCCAAGGAAAAGAACGGGGAAGCCTTCTGGATCGCGGACCCGGCCATCATAAAGGAAATCTATAAAAATGGTGATGAAAAGGCCAGGCCGGCCATTCTCAATATCAGAATGCTTCGCAGCAGCCAGACCATGAAGCCCATCGCCCTTTTGGTCATTGAGATTAAAAAGGAAAGCCTTCAGAATGTAGCCATGGGCATTAACCTCGGTGACAAAAGCGAGGTTCATTTCGTTACCGAGGAAGGCTTTGACTTGGCCGCGCTTTACCAAAAGTCCAGGCCGGACGGCTTTTCCTTCTCTCAAACCGAGCTTTACAAAAACATCTTAAAGAGTAAGGAAGCAAACGGGACCAAAGAGATCCGCTACAACGGCAAACAGTATCTTTCCTTCTTTGTCAAGATTGCCGATACGCCGTTCGTTTCCATTGGCCTCATTCCTGTCTCGGAGCTTTTAACTGCCGCCAATAAAATCAAGTTCATTACGGTGTTGATTATTCTTATCTCCATGGCTATGGCTGTTTTTGTCGGCATCTTTATTGCCAACGGAACCAGCAAGACAATCAACAGAATCATCCATATAACAAAAAAAGCTGCCAATGGAGACCTCACCGAATCTCTTGTGCCTGACCGGCAGGACGAGTTCGGCATCTTGGAGGAAGGAATCAACTCCATGATAGCCAATATGAAAAGTCTTTTGGTGAGGGTATCTCATGTTGCGTCCCAAGTCACTGATTCCATCAGTGTGGTTGCCGAAAGCGCCAAGCAGGTGCTTTCATTGTCTCATGAGACGACACAAGCCATTCAGGACATCGCAGCCGGTGCCAACAATCAGGCCGAGGATGCGGAAAACTGCGCCGAAAAGATGGAGCTGTTGGCTGAAAGAATCAACGACGTTTCACAAAATGCAGGGCACATTGATTCTGTCATTGAAGAGACGCTTCATCTGGCATCCGATAGCCAGGGCTCCTTGAAGCTTCTCAATGACAAGGTGGGCCACACCACCTCCATCATCAAGGAGATTCTTTCAGACATTCTCGAGCTGAGAGACCAATCCAAGTCTATCGGCAGCATCGTGAACATTATTCGAACCATCGCAGAGCAAACCAACCTGCTTGCGCTTAATGCAGCTATCGAAGCCGCAAGGGCGGGGGAAAGCGGTCGGGGCTTTGCAGTAGTGGCCGATGAGGTTAAAAAGCTTGCCGAGCAGGCGGTTGCATCGGCACAGAATATTGCAGGCATAATCAAATCAACCCAGGCCAAGTCTCAGGAAGCCGCCAATAAGGCCGAGGCCACCAATGCGTCGCTGGCAACCCAGAACGAGGCCCTTGATCGTGTGATCAAATCCTTTGACCAGCTGTCTCAATTGATGGCGAATTTGGCTTCAGAGGCCGACAGCATCAACCAGAATGTTTCCGCAATGGACGGGGTTAAGTCCGAAGCACTCTGCGCTGTTGAGAATATTTCAGCGGTGACTGAGGAAACGGCGGCGTCCTCTGAACAGGTTACAGCGTCTACGGATGAAGGACTGCATGTGATCCAGCAGCTCAACAGCAATGCCATCGCATTGGAGAAGAGTGCAGAAGACCTCCTGAATGCCGTGAAAATATTCAAAATATAGGCCGACAGGCTGGTAAGGAGACCAATACAGTGAGTATTAAAGCAGCATTGTTTGATTTGGATGGTGTGATTGTAGACACCGCAAAGTATCATTTTCTGGCCTGGAGACGTTTGGCACAAGAGCTGGGCTTCATGTTTACTGAGAAGGATAACGAAAGGCTCAAGGGTGTTTCGCGCATGCGGTCGCTGGAAATCCTTCTGGAGGTTGGCGGCAAGGCCAATTCTTTCAGCCTTGCCGAGCGGGAGGAAATGGCTTCAAGAAAGAACAATTGGTATGTAGAGTACATTTCGAAGATGGATGAATCCGAGATTTTACCGGGTACGCTTCAGTGCCTGAAGGGCTTTAGAGATCTTGGTATTCACACTGCGCTTGGATCTGCCAGCAAAAATGCCATGAGCATTCTGGATAATCTTAATCTCATCCGATATTTTGATGCGATTATAGATGGCAATAAGGTAAGCAAGGCCAAGCCTGACCCCGAGGTGTTTCTTTTAGGTGCCAAAGAGCTTTCGGTTGAGCCCTCGGAGTGTGTGGTTTTTGAGGATGCCCAGGCTGGAATAGAAGCTGCGAAGGCGGGGGGGATGAAGGCGGTTGCCATAGGCAAGCCCTCTGAGCTTACCGGGTATGACAGGATATTTTCAGGATTGCTTGAGGTTCATCCCTATGAGCTTGTTGCTCAACTG
>JAOABT010000016.1 GCA_026418215.1 Clostridia bacterium
GCGTCAGATGTGTATAAGAGACAGATGAGGAACTGCATGATGGCAATAAAGGAGAGTGCGACGAGGATGCAGGTTAAGTAGTAGTCAAAGACACTCTGAACATTAAGGTGAAGGCCTACACGGATGACGGAACCAAGGACAATCGCCTGAACAACACCCAGCATGGAGTAACCCAGGTACTTGGCGATGTTTTTGGTGCGCTTTCCTTCTCTGAATCTGACTGTGGGATCGAGGTAAATCACATAGAAGATCAACAAAGCGCCAACCCAAAGGGAGAGAGAGATAAAATAGGGGGAGAAGGCTGTTCCGTAGTCAGGAACGCCATAAACCTTTTGTTCCTGAAGGGTGACAGGCTCCGAAGCAAAGGTGTCGAGCCCATCTAAAGCGGCCATCTTGTCATTAGCCTTGGTTACTGCGTTATGGACCTCCTCACGTGCCGTCCCGGCACCGCTGTTGATTTGAGTCGCAGCCTCCTTAAGCTTGTTGCTTCCATCTGAAAGGGCTTTTGAGCTTAAAGAGAGCTCAGAAGCACCGGCAGAGAGCTTGGAAAGCCCCTGATCAAGCGTTTGAAGGCCTGTGTTCAGGTCTTCGGAGCCTTTAGCCAGGAGAGCGGCGTTCTTGCCGGCCTCTATAAGGCTTTGAGACATCTTCACGATACCGCTGTTTAAAAGGCTGTACTTGGCATCAAGCTGCTGTGAGCCTTGGGCAAGCAATTTGGCCTTATCGTTCAGCAGGGCAAGGTTAGTTGATACAGAATCAACCCCAGCCTTAAGCTGCCCCGCTCCTGCGGTAAGAGCCTGGGAGGCTTTTTGCAGGGTATCAAGGGTTTGGGGAAGAGTGCTCATGGAGGCCGCAGACTGGCTGCTGAGGGTCAATATGGCGCTGATGTTCGGGTCCTGCATAGCTTCAGGGTGATTCTTTAAATAGGCGGAGAGGTAATCGGAAACCTGCTTGTTGGTGGCCGAGGATGTCTTTATGGCGCTAAAAAGCTTATCAAGCCCCTGGCTGAATTCACCGAGCTTAGTGTTGAAGGAGGCTGTTCCTGACGTAAGGCCAGTAGCGCCTTGATTAAGCTTATCGACGCCTTCTGCAAACTGAGACATACCGTCAGACAGGGTGGTAAGGCTGTTATCCACCAAGGTTGAGCCGCTCTTGAGAGCCTCTGCGCTCTGTGCGCCATCGGTGAGCTTTTGGTTGAATGCTGCAAGGCCGGAGCTTATTCTGGAGCTGCCTTCTGTCAGGGCATTGCTTCCGGCCTTCGCACTGTGAATACCCCCGCTAAGCTGATCCACTCCTGCACCGAATCGTGCCTGCCCGTCTGCCAGAGCTTCTGCACCCTCCTGAAAGGCCTTGGTACCGTCCTCGAGCTTGGCAAGACCATCCTCCAGCTTCTGAAGCTGGTCCGGCAGATCGGTCACTTCTAAGGTAAGCTGGCTTACGATTTCCTTTGTGACCTTCCGGGAGATAGTATCCTTGAACTCAAGCATGACGCGGTTCAAAACCTGACTTGCAAGGAAATTTCGCTTTTCATTGGGCTGATAGACAATAATGCCCTGAACCTTATCGGTCTTTTCTGCAGAGGCAATATTCTTTGAAAAGTCTTTGGTGATGAGGATTTCAGCGTAATATTTTCTCCCCGTTACACCGGCTTTGGCCTCTTCAGGGGTTGTTATCACCCATTTAAGCTGTTGGTCGTTCTTTAGCTCATCGGTGATTTCCTGGCCGAGGTTACGGTTTACGCCGTTAATGCTGGCACCCGTATCCTCATTCACAACGGCAACTGGCATTTGGTCAAGCTTGCTGTATGGGTCCCAAAAGGCATCAAGATAGAAAAAGCTGTAGACCAGCGGGATGAGGATGACCGCAATGATGACGGCATACTTTCTAACGGCTTGGAACTTTGATCTCATAGTGTGTCCTCCTACTGCGATGATTGCTTTTTTAATTACTTTGATTACAGATTATAAGTAATATATGATATTTGTAATTTCAAAATATGTGAATAAAAAATAGCATTAAAACATCTCATCAAATTGGTAATTAATTTTTGTAAGCGCTTGTATCATGGTCTTGGTTTCATTCTCGTCAAGAATACTGAAGATGCGCTCACTGACCTTGTCCTTGATGGCAATGACGGTTTTGTAAACCTCCAATCCTCTTTCAGAGAGGCGCACAAAAACCTGCCTTCTGTCCTCCTCGTCTCGGATTCGCACGGCATAGCCCTTTAAAATGAGCCGATCCATGGTAACCGTGGGGGTGCCGCTTGTGACGCCAAGGCTCGAGGCGATCTCGGACATGCTTCTGGTATTCTCGCCGATGACCAGAATGGTGTTGATTTCGATGATGGTGAGATCATCCATGCCCTTATACAGGTGTTTCTTGCTTTCCAGCTTGGTGACCTTGGAAAAAAGGTTTCTAAAGAGCGTATCCAGTTGTTTTAATTCGTTTGGCTGAAGTATTGGTTTTCCCTCCCTTCAAGGTTGTTTGAAATTCAAAATAACATCTATTCAAAGTGTATTACAATTTTAAACCAATGTAAAGCACATTTTGATAAGAAGACCAATTTTTAAGTGGAGACTGTGCTAAGCTAGACAAAGGGTGCAAGTCTTGGCTTCGGAAGGGGGTAGCAGATATCGCGCAGCTTCCTTCCTGATATGCCGGACGTTTATGACCCTGTCGTGTACATTTTTACAAGCATGGTCCTACAAAATTGCACTTCCATTTTTTTATGGTATGATGAAGTTTGGGTTTTTATAAACTACAGATAAAAAATATTGGAGAAAAACATGAGCATCGAAGCGATTAGAACAACAATCTCTGACTATATCCGCGAGACTTTTCAGGTTCCTGCCGATGACGAGGAATTCACAGGTGATGTCCATCTCTTTGATTATGGATACGTTGATTCCTTGGGAGCGGCGGGAATTATTGCTTTTATCGAGAAAAAATAATGCCTGCCTTGCGGATATGAAGGGCTTGGCCAGGTATTCGGCGCCCTGGGATACGCTGACAAGCTACTACATGCACTCGGAATATGATGCAGTCTTAAATCCCCAGAAGGTGGAGAAGCGGGCTCAGGAGCTGGATGCCTTCCGGGACACCTACAACTATAATTTCATGTCTGAGAACCAGCTGGCCAAGACCATGGCGGCAACGCACAACACCAATGTAAATGTTCAATCCAAGCTTCTTTTGGACCTCTTCTATAAGGTT
>JAOABT010000147.1 GCA_026418215.1 Clostridia bacterium
GCTCGATGTCATGATGCCCGGAATCAGCGGGCTTGATGTCTGCCGGGAAATTCGTAAAAACAGCGAGGTCCCGATTATCCTGGTTTCTGCCAGGGATGAAACCTTTGATAAAGTTTTAGGCCTGGAGCTAGGCAGTGACGACTATATCGCCAAGCCCTTCAGCCCACGGGAACTGGTTGCCCGCATCAAAACCATTTTCCGCAGGATTAAGGAGCCCTCAGATCAAACGGCTCAGGAAACTAAAAAGCAGGATATCAAGATTAGGGACATCACCATCAGGGTGACTGAAAGAACCGCCTACAGGGGAATTGACCCCTTGGACCTCACTACAAAGGAATATGATTTATTCTTCTATCTTGCGTCCAATAAAAACATGGTCTTTAACCGGGAGCAGCTTTTAAATGCCGTCTGGGGCGACGATTTCTATGGTGATGCGCGCTCGGTGGACGATTTGGTCAAGCGTATCAGAAAAAAGCTTTCTGCCATAGGCTCGGAGCTCGAAATCACAACGGTTTGGGGTTATGGCTACAAAATCAATGTCTAAGGCGGAGGTGCCAACGTGAAGGGAAGCATCACGAAAAGGCTTGTCATGACCTATTCAGCGGTTTTAGGCGTGTTTCTTGCGGTTACTGTCCTTCTGCTTAACATAACGGCCAGAAGCTCACTTGAGCAAACACTGTTCAAGAACCTCGACACCGAGTCGGCCATCATGGAGGAGCTTTATCGGGAACGCGTCAGTGCCTCCTTGAATACCGAGGACACAAGCCGAAACGTACGAGAAGTCAAAGAGCGCATAAAGGCCTGGTTTGCAGATATTAAGAAGCTTTCAGCCATTGGCTTTTCCTCGAATTTCGCGTTGGTCATTCGGACAGACGCCTCTAGGTATGGCATCTTCACCCCCGGAGAATCCCAGAATGAAATCAATTTTAAGTCCGTAAAGCCCGAAGAGCTGGCATCCCGGCTTAAGGACAAGTCTTTTCGGTTTATGATAACAGGCGGCGCCACGCCGTATTTTGCAGTTTCAAGGCCTCTGTCCGATGAAGAGAGTAACGGAGACGTCATAAAAACCTGGATCATTGCGTATACACCATCCCATGAGCTTGCAAGACTTGTTCAGAATATGAATCTTCAGGGAGCGTATGCAGTCCTCATTGCGCTGTGCATTTCGGCCGTGTTGTCTTATTTCCTTTCCAAAACCATATCAAAGCCTATCAAGCTTTTAAAATCCCACGCAGAGCGCATTGCCTCGCGCAATTTCAAAACACGTGTGAGCATCAGAACAGGGGATGAGATTGAAACCCTTGGCGAGGCGATGAATAAAATAGCCGGGGATTTAAATGACTATGACCTTGCTCAGAAGAGATTCCTGCAGAACGTTTCTCATGAGCTGAAAACGCCCGTCATGTCCATTATGGGCTATGCCGAGGGACTTAAGGACCATGTCATTGAAAACCAGGACAAAGCGCTCGGCGTCATTATAGACGAATGTCAGCGGCTTCAGAGGCTCATCAGTGAGGTATTGTTTCTTTCTAAACTGGAAACCGTTGAAGAATTTTATTCCTTCAGATGCGACAAGCTAAATGGAGTGCTCGAGGAATCGGTCGAGAAAATTGAGAGCCTGGCAGCAGGTGCAGGCGTTCATATTAAAACAGACTTTGAGAGAGACTGCCTCATCGAAATGGACCGTGACAAGCTTATTCAGGCGGTGCTGAACCTTCTTTCAAACAGTATCCGCTATGCTAAGGCAGAGGTCGTTTTGGAAACAAGCAGGGTGCCTCAGGGGGTTCAAATTAGAGTGAGGGATGACGGCCCCGGAATCGCCCAGGAAGAGCTGCCCAGGGTATTTGAGCGCTTCTACAAGGGTAAGAAGGGTAATACGGGGCTGGGCATGACCATTAAGAAAGCCATCGTTGAGCGGCATAAGGGAATCATCGATGTTGGCAATGCCCCTGAAGGCGGGGCTGTGTTTACCATAATTTTACCAGTATGCGGCTAAGCTACTATTCGAAACGCCGTCCTCATGTTACAATGATGGATATCAACTAGAAAACAAAGGAAGAGGGATGCCGGATGGCTGATCTGCCCCAAAAGGAACCAAAAGAAATGGATGCTCAGGCTCAGGAGCTTGTAAGCCTTGCCGTCAAGGCCAAAGAAAGCGCATATGCCCCATACTCGGGTTTTCATGTGGGCGCCGCCCTTTTAGCAGATAACGGGAAAATATATACAGGCTGCAATATCGAGAATGCCTCTTTTGGTGCGACAATCTGTGCTGAAAGAACGGCCATCGTAAAAGCGGTGTCTGACGGTGCAAGGCAAATCCTTGCCATCGCCATTTCAAGCGACAGCAAGGCCGCCACCATGCCCTGCGGTATTTGCAGGCAGACCATGTCGGAGTTCTGCGCTTCAGACATGCCCATGTACCTTTCCAACCGGGAGGGTCAGTTTGAAACCTATTCCTTTGACCAAATCCTGCCGCATTCGTTTCGGCAGAGTGATCTAGAAGCAGCCAAGGAGAGTTAAAATATGGCATTTAAATCAGGCTTTGTGACCATTATAGGTAGACCTAATGTCGGGAAGTCCACACTTTTAAACCTTCTCACCGGAGAAAAGGTTGCGATTATGTCCAATAAGCCTCAAACCACCCGACAT
>JAOABT010000151.1 GCA_026418215.1 Clostridia bacterium
CTCCGGGAAGCTTCATCAATTCCTTCCGGGCCTCCTCCGTCGTCATGGCAGCCAGAGTGTCCAGACCAACCATTTTGCTGCTGACTGCGACAGCCGTACCGTGAATGAACTTGCAGCGGTATCCGCCCCTGCAGACCTCCAGCCGTTCCAGGCCGGAAGCGGCCAGCCTGTCAGCGGAAGGGAACGTGTACAGGCTCTTTCCATCCAGATAGTGGGCCTTAGCCTGGTAGCCGTAAGCTGCCATGATCGGGAATTTGGAAATAAGATCAATGCTCTGTCTTAAAAGATTTTTAACGCTGGTATCATCAGGGTTCTGGTCGTAGGAGTACATCACGAGCACCAGTCGCGCCAGCTTGTTCATGACGTCGCTGCTGGGAGCGCTTAAGATATTGGCTCTCACAAAATCCTCGGGAATCTTTCTGCAGGTTCCAAGAATGTTGTTGAACTGGTTGAGTTCGCTTTGTGTCGGCAGCTCTCCGTAAAGCAGGAGATAGGCGCATTCCTCAAAGCCAAAGCGATTCTCGTTGATGTAGCCGTCGACAAAATCATAGATGTCGACACCTCTGTAGATCAAGCGGCCCTCTACGGGTATTTTTTCGTTTTCATCAAAGACATAGGCGTGAACTTCACCGATCTCGGTCAACCCTACAAGCACGCCCGAACCGTCTTCGTTTCTTAAGCCGCGTTTGACATTAAATTTGTTGTAAACGCCCGGTCTGAATCTGTTCTTAATTTCAACCGTTTCTCCCGCGGTGTCAAAATAGTTGTCAAGCTCAATCTGCGACATTTCCTTATACATTTATAAACCCTCCTCTACTTCTCTTCCTGATATGCATAACCCTTGAGCCTCCCGATGTTCTCCGAGGCATTGAGGATATGATTGGCCATAAGTACTTCTGCTCTTTCCTTATCTCTGCTTTCAATTGCCTTCATGATCGCCATATGCTCCAAAAGGGCTTTCTTGGCTCTTTCCGCGTCCATGAGCGAAAAGCTTCTTGCCCGCTGGATATAGTGATGAAAGCTGGTTAGTGTTCTGTCCAGCAGCCTGCTGCCGCTTGCACGAAAGATGATCTCGTGGAATTTGGTATCAAGCTTCAGAATCTGCTCCGTATCTCCCTTGGCAGTGTAGAACTCTTCGAATTCAACGACCTCACGGAGCTCCTTAAGCTGGCTCTCCGTAATATTGGAGGCTGCCCGCTTGGCGGCAAGTCCCTCAATTTTCATACGTATTTCAAAGATATCCCGCACGTCCTCGATGGAAAGACCCTTAACAATGGCGCCTTTATTGGGTATGTAGGCGACCAACCCCTCTAGCTCAAGCTGCCGGATGGCTTCCCTTACTGGTGTCCGGCTGACCTTCAGCTCGCCTGCGACCTTGGACTCATTGAGACTCTCGCCCGGCTGATATTTCCCGTTGAGGATATCGTTTTCAATTTTGACAAACACCCTTCCTCTTAGGGAAAGGCTGTTGTTTTCCTCATAGGCTTCAAATTGCTCCATAGCTTCCACCGTTCATGTATAAATATACCAAGGTCTTTTGTATCATTGTATACAATTATACGATGTAAGTCAAGAGGTTTTGCAATTTTAAATTATCTAAATTGCATTTATTCCGATTCACCCTTTGTTATTTATGGACAGCCTCCACGCTCAGGTCATTGGCAAATATATCATACAGCCGCAGAAACAAAGTGTTGCACGGCATACATACCCACAATAGATATATCTATAATATGAAACATGGGCTTGCAGAAAACAACTCAGCAATATCCTGTTTTTTCAACCCTTTTTGCAGGCAATTCTATGCAAAACGCACTTTTATGCAAGAGGCTGTATAACATAAAGGCTCCTACCCTATTAAAGTAGAAGCCCATTCTTCCAATTTCTCTATTCTATTTTAAATTTGCGGAGTCCTAGTACTCGCGGTTGGGCTTGTATTTCGTCTTGTCCTTCTCAAGCTTATAGGTTTTCCCAGCCTTTTTCATGACCGAGTCATAGGTCGGGTCGACCACCATCCAGCGCTTTTCATCGTAAAGATAAACCTCATTCCAGGCATGGTATTCCTTCACATAGTCGGAATAGCCCTTGATGAGCTTAGTGGGTATATTCTGGCTTCGCAGCATAGCGGCAAGGACAGACGCATAATCGTAACAAATTCCTTTACCGTCCTTAATAGTCTTTTCAATATCAGGGACGTAGGTTCGGTCTATTTTCTTGATCTTCTCATAATCGTAACTGACGCTATCGATGACGTAACGGTGTATGACCTCAATTTTCTCCTTGTCGGTTTTAAGTCCGCGGCAAAGCTCGTCCGCCTTCTTAATTACCTCCATATCCCTGTTCCAATTGATCATCTGTACCGAAGCCTTAAAAACCTCGAGGGGGTCCTTCAGGCTCACCTTGATCTGCTCGGACTTAACGGCCCGATACCGGTCGCCGATTATGTTCTCGAAGATAATGAGCTTGTAGTCTCCGTCACCCAGCTGAAGGGGAAAGTATTCAAAAAAGGTCCGAGCAAAAAGGTCGTAGTCGTATGGCGTTTCACCTTTTTGGACCCTGGTTTTCACACGCGCACCGTTTTCAGGCACATAGCGGGCACCAATGGTGCCTGCCCCCACGTTGGCTTCGTCAAACTCGGCCGCCGTTTGTGCAGCCGCGATAAAGGAAGTATTCGGAAGCACCAGCATGAGGCACAAGTAAAAGCCCATGAGCTTTTTCATAGGGTCTCATCCCTCTTTCAGACAATCTCGGACATAAGACTTATGCTGCACATTTACCCACCCTAATAGCTTCTAAAACAAAGCGGCTATTTCCTTAGAGGTACTGCTCCAAAACCCTTAGCACTTCAGGGATGCAGGGCCTTTTATGATGGGAAATCATATGATTCGCCACACTTTTAACGCTCGCTGTGGCATTCTCAACAGCAATGCCTACATGAGCAGCCTCAACCATGTCCCTGTCATTGTCATTGTCGCCCACAGCGGCGACGAGCCGCCAGTCCTTTTGATGCTTTTGCATGAGCTTTGCAAGAGTGCTGCCCTTTGAGACGCCTTGAGCCATTAGGTCCAAAAGCTGCCGCTCCGAGAACATGATGTTGATATCTTTTCTGTCCAGCACGTCGAGCTCACGCTTGATAACCTGAAGCTTGTCATTCTCGTCAACAAGGAGCACCTTGTACCAGCCCTTCGGGATATGCTCCCAGGAGGTTTCTATCCCCTCAATGCCCTCACGCTCAAGCTGAATGCGGATGATATCGTTGATTCTGGGAACATAGGCCTTCCCGCCGGCGTTAATTTCCACGCCGCAGGTGGGATGCCTGTCCATAATATCAATGAATATATCTTCTAGCCCTTCAGGCATGAGCACGCTGAACTCATGCTCCTCGGTCTGGGTATTGAAAACGCATGCACCGTTGTAGAAAATCGATGGCGTATTGATCGGAAGCTGCGGAAACTTGAGGATAGTGGTACGTTCCATGCGACCCGTAGCCACACCGAAAAGACCGCCTTGGTCTATAAATTCCTGCACGGCATCAATATTTTCCTGAGAGAGATTCCGGTCTTGATCCAGTAGCGTTCCATCCATATCGCTGAAGAGGGCAACACCCTCATACTTCTTTGGCATATAAGTCTTCCTTAACTGAAGTAGTCTATGACTTCCTGCTGGTTTTCCTGTTTGCAGATGACAAATACGGTATCGTTTTCTCTCAATACCGTATGGCCATTCGGAATATAGGTCGTTTCTCCGCGGATGACCGACATAAGCACCACCTCGCCCGGAAGATTCATATCCTTAAGCTTTTTATTGCAGGCTGCGGATTTCTTTGAGACTTCGATTTCGGTGAGCACCAGGTTCCCCTTTTTAAGCTTTATCAAGGTTTTGACGCTGGTATAATCGATCTCCTTCTCGATCATCTCTGCAATGATGGAGGTGCTTGAAACGGCGAGGTCAACACCCAGCTTTTCAAACACCGAGATGTTCTTGGGGTTGTTGACGCGGGCGATGGTGCGCTTCACGTGGAAATTCCGCTTGGCAAGCTGGCAGGCGATCAAATTATCCTGATCCTTGCCGGTGACGGCTATAAAGACATCAGCCTTCTCAATCCCGGTCTCAGAAAGAAGACCAATATCGGTGCCGTCGCCGCTTATGACTTCAACATCCAGCTCCGATGCAATTTTGTTGCACCTTTCAACGCTTTTTTCAATAATGGTGATCTTATGCCTGTTGGGCAGAAGTGTTTTTACGAGGTAATAGCCGACCTTTCCGCCGCCAATAATGATAATTTTCATATCAAAACGCCTCCATCAGTCGATTTTCCGTGACAGTACCAAAAGATCTTCCTTTTCGACCTGGGTATCGGGAAAAGCAAAGACAAATTCCCCATTCTTGATGAGTCCGAAGAGAAACTCCTCGCGGAAAACCTTGATATCCTTGATTTTCTGCCCGATGAAGGCCTTATCGGCCTGCTGATAGCGGAACGACAAGGTATTGCTGCCGATGGTGCAGGTCGCATTGAGTGTCTTTCCCAAAAGAATCGAGCTCATGATGTCGACGCTGAGGTTTGTGGGGCATATGGTTTCAAGACCAAAATGGTGGAAAACATGCTCACGGACAGGGTTATAGATACGTGCCAGAACCCTCGGCACACCGTAGATGTCCTTGGCGATCTGACTGACCATGATATTGGTATTGTCCTCGGGCGTCACCGCCGCAACGGCATCGGCCTTGTCGATGCCTGCTTTTTTGAGCACATCCTGATCGAAGGGGACGCCTACGAGCTTAAGGCCCGAAAAATCCGGATCGATCCTTTTAAAGGCCTCTTCATCAAAATCGATGACGACCACATCATGGCCGTCCTTCGAGAGCTTGTTGGCAAGCCCCGACCCCACCTTGCCGCAGCCGGTAATTATGATGTACATAAAAACACCTCTCACCACTAACGATGATATTAAGTTTTACATAAGCTTTTCAAGGCGCTCCTGAATTTCAACAAGGAACTCACGGCTGTTGACAACCTTCTTGTTGGCAAGCTCGGACAAGGAAGCCAGGTCCTTCGTCATGACGCCTTCCTCAATGGTTTGTCTGGAGGCCTGTTCAAGCTTATCTGCAAAGGATACAAGCTCCGGAAGGTTATCCAGCTCGCCGCGTTTTCTGAGGGCTCCGGTCCATGCAAAGAGGGTTGCCACTGAGTTTGTGGAGGTTTCCTTGCCTTCAAGGTGCTGATAATAGTGTCTTTGAACAGTACCATGGGCCGCTTCGTATTCGTAGTAGCCCTCGGGAGAAACAAGAACAGAGGTCATCATCGCAAGGCTTCCGAAAGCTGAAGCCACCATGTCGGACATAACGTCGCCGTCGTAGTTCTTGCAGGCCCAAAGGAAGCCGCCCTCGGAACGCATGACTCTTGCCACAACATCGTCGATCAGGGTATAGAAG
>JAOABT010000253.1 GCA_026418215.1 Clostridia bacterium
GCTTGGAATTCCTAAGTATGATGCCGAGCTCATTACGATGCAAAAGCGCATCGCTGATATGTTTGATAAGGCTTCCGCCATTTGCGGAAACCCCAAGATGGTCAGCAACTGGATTATGACCGACCTCATGCGTCGCATCAATGAAAAGGGAGAGTCTGTTTTGGATTCGGCCTTAAATGGTGAAACCTTCGGCAAAATCCTTCTCTATGTCGATAAAGGCGAGATCACCCAGGCTTCGGGTAAAAAGGTGCTTGATACCCTTATTGAAACAGGGGAGGAGCCCGACAGCATCATTGAAAGACTTGGGCTTAAGGTCCAGCGCGATGAAGGCCTTGTGCTGACAGTCGTGAAGGAGATCATGGGGCAGAATCCCCAGGCTCTTGCTGATTTTGCCGCAGGAAAGGAAAAAGCCTTTGGCTTTTTAATGGGCAAGGTCATGGGGTTGCTGAAGGGCAAGGGTGACCCGGCTCAGGTCAAGGAAGTGCTTACGCGTGAGCTCAATAACTCGAAGTAAAACTCGGAATAAGGATTAACGTTCAGCTGCGTCTCTATGCACCTAATAGCTATTATGCAGAGTATATGTTTTAGCTGAAGGCTTATCGCATGAATATCACGGGACGCCACTCGTGCTTAATCTATATATTCGATAGAACCGGGACATTATTTGAACCATAATCAATATTTCGATAGCACGCCGGGACGTTACTCAAATTCTTACCTGCATTAATAGCATCGGTGCGTCCCTCAAACGCTAATTCATATTTATTAACCATCTGGTTTCACTAGCAATCGAATCCGTATGAATTAATAGCCATCCTAAACTCCTCTAGCCTGTGAGGAGCCCGGGTGGCTTTTTTATCAGCACGGCCGCGTTTCACAACCAAGTCTTTACCGTTTAGCATTTAAAAATCTCAACCTTTTCATTCGGGGGTATGAATGGATATCAACCAATAAAGCTCTGCCCGCAAAAAGAGACGATTATCCAATATGCAGGAACGACGCCCCTTTCCTTTCAGCCTTTTTTATGAGCCATACTATAAATGACAGGTCACTTGGCTGGGATACATGAACTTTTTGGTCAGGTGATGCAAAGATGCGCTTGTTACGACTTAAAGCTCCCCAAGCGTAAAATGCATCACCCCAAGTGTTTTCAAAGCAGAAGAGGCTTAAAAGAATAATATGAAATTTTAAAAATTCTATCTTGCATATTCAGGGTGAGGGTGTTATAATGAAAACAACTTAAGAAATGTTGCAAGAGCAAAGGCGCTAGTGGTTCACTAGCGCCTTGTTTATTTTCGCAGCACCTATACGGTATACCCAAAAGCAAGGGCGCTTTTTTAGCTGATAAGGCTAAGAGCGCCTTTCTGTATTGTGGCCACAATACAAGAAGCCTAATTGGAAGTATGGTTTATAAAGTAGCTCAAAATCGCAACCATCGAGGAGGATATTTCATGAAAATGAAGAGAATAGCGTTTATTGCGTTGATACTGATGATGATGCTCATACCCGTGACAGCCTTTGCTGCTGACGGCAGCAGCCCTGTTGACACAGGCGACACTGCCTTCAATATTATTTCTACTGCGCTGGTGTTCCTGATGACCCCCGGCCTGGCCTTTTTCTACGGCGGTATGGTCAGAAGAAAGAACGTTCTTAATACGATGATGAATTCCTTTTCAATCATCGGCATCATCTCGATCCAATGGGTTCTGTTTGGTTATACCCTTGCCTTTGGCCCCGACGTTGGCGGCGGTCTACTGGGAGGCTTAAATTTCTTAGGGTTCAACGGTGTCGGTGCTGATCCTGCAACCCTGATCGGTGCAGCCAATCACATCCCCCATGCTTCCTTTGCCATGTATCAGATGATGTTCGCCATCATTACGCCAGCACTTATCACAGGTGCTTTTGCAGAAAGAATGAAATTCGGACCGTTTGTTGCCTTTGTTGTGCTTTGGGCTACACTCGTTTACGATCCGCTCTGTCACTGGGTCTGGGGTCCGGACGGCTGGCTGATGAAGCTCGGCGCCATCGATTTCGCCGGTGGTACGGTCGTACATATCAGCTCCGGTATTGCAGGCTTGATCTGCGCTCTGGTGCTTGGTAAGCGCAAGGGCTACAAGACAAGCAACATGATGCCTCACAACATCCCCTTTGTCATCCTCGGTGCAGGACTTCTCTGGTTCGGCTGGTTCGGCTTCAATGCAGGAAGCTCTCTCCATGCGGATGGCCTTGCCCTTAGTGCCTTTGTTGCAACCAATACCGCTGCCGCCGCCGCTCTTATCTCATGGATGATTATTGAAACCATCCACCCCGGCAAGCCCACAGTCTTAGGTGCAGCCACCGGCGCGGTTGTCGGACTTGTTGCCATCACGCCTGCAGCAGGTGCTGTTAATGCC
>JAOABT010000309.1 GCA_026418215.1 Clostridia bacterium
ATGGTGTGGTTGTCAGGCCGGGGGAGAACAAGCTCAAGATTCTTCCCTGCCGTTTGGGTGTCCTTTGCTTCTTCCTGATAAAAATTATCGAAATTATAAAGCTGACCCAGCGTAAAGCCGGCAGGTGTCAAAACCGTAAACTTTTCTTCCAGCGTGAAGAGGTAGCGCGGTGCCACAGACGGCAGGAAAAACAAGAGACCGCCTATCAGAATAAAAGCGAAGAATAGGGCGGCTGTCAGCCGAACACGCCGGGTAAGCTTTCTTCTGAGCCATAGGGATGCCGATAACTTATTCATTTCTTTCTCTCCGAGCATAGGTCCAGAATAAGATATGCCCTGTCCGCCCGTTTTATTTCTTTCGCCGCTTTAAGGGTGACAAAACAAAAAAGGTCTTAAGCCTTCGCTTAAAACCTTTACCTCATAACGATTAAATCTGCAATTCTTACTTTACAACCTCGGCTCCGTGCTTCTGGACCAAGTCCTTTACCTGCTGTTCCTCGTCGGGGGTTAATACCTTATCGAGATTCAAGAGCAGAATCAGCTTATCATTAAGCTTGGCTACACCTGATAAAAAGCGCTTGTCGAAGGTTGAGAGCGTTGGAGGGGTTTCGACAATGTCTTCATCGGGAACACGTACTATTTCCGTCACGCTGTCTACGACAAATCCCAGAAGCAGCTCATTCATATTCACGATGATGATTTTCGTGTTTTCATCGTTCTCCTTTGCGGGCATGTTGAAGCGCTTTCTTAAGTTAAACACCGTCAGGACCTTTCCGCGAAGGTTCAGAAGCCCTTCAATAAACGGAGGGGTGTTGGGAACCTTAAAAATCTCCTGAGGCTTTAAAATTTGATAAATCTGAGTGATCCCAATGCCAAAGGTTTCATCGGCAATATGGAATTTAATGAGCTGCTGTACGGCCATAGGAATACCTCCATTACACCTTCTACTAAAACGTCCACATTCATCATTACCCATTTTCATTTGGGTTTAACACGAAATTTATTTTGAATTAGCTTCTGTAGGATCCGTTGATTTTCACATAATCATAGGAGAAATCGCAGGTCCAGAGCCTATCTGAAACGTTTCCGGCTTTAAAATCAAGCGTGACGATGACTTCTTCTTCCTTAAGGATTGTCAGTGCTTTTTCCTCATCGAAGCCGACGGCTACACCGTTCTTACATACTAAAAGCTCACCGAGATAAATATCGACAAGATTGGGGTCAAAGCTTGCACCGGAATAACCGGCTGCCGTAAAGATTCTTCCCCAGTTGGCATCCTGACCGAAGAAGGCGGTCTTGACCAAGGGGGACTTGGCGATGGCATTCAGGATAAGGTGTGCCGAGGCTTTATCGGAAGCATTCTTTACATTGAGCTCAATAAGCTTGGTAGCGCCTTCACCGTCTTTGGCGAGCATCTTGGACAGCTTCACGCAGACCTCCTCCAAAGCCTTGCAGAAGGCCTCAAATGCGGTGCCTTCCTCAAGTATGGGGGTGTTGCCGGCAGCGCCGTTGGCAAGGATAAGAACCTTATCGCACACACTGGTGTCGCCATCTACAGAAACACGGTTGTAGGATTTATCGGCTATCGTTTTAATGGCTTTGTCTAAAAGCTCATAAGAGATAGCAATGTCAGTGGTCACAACCGAAATCATGGTGGCCATATTGGGATGTATCATACCCGAGCCCTTTGCCATGCCGCCTATGGTGACGGTTTTGCCGTCTAAAACGAAAGTTGTAGAGGCTTCCTTTGAATAGGTATCGGTGGTCATAATGGCCTGGGCGGCAAGGTTTCCGCCATTGTCTGAAAGGTTTCTGAAAGCCTCGGCAAGGCCTGCTTCGATTTTTTTCATATCCAGTCGGAAGCCGATAACGCCTGTTGAGCCTAGCATGACTTCTTCTGGCTTACAGCCAATGTTTTGTGCAGCAAGCTGTGCCATGAGAGCGGCATCCTCATCTCCCTGAGGTCCGACACAGGCGTTGGCGCAGCCGCTATTGATGACAACAGCCCTTGCTATGCCTGCCTTGATCTTTTCCCTTGACCATTGAAGAGAATGGCCCTTGACCACGTTGGTTGTAAAAATTCCCGCTGCCTTGGCGGGGGTATCTGAAACGACCAATGCCAGGTCGCGGTTACCGTTCTTTTTAAGGCCACATGCGACGCCTGCAGCTTTAAAGCCTTTAGGCGATGTAATGCCGGAATTTGTCATTTTTTAGTCCTCCAAATGTTTAACTTTATTGTAACCTAATTTGTTTCATTAGGCAATAATGGCAAGGCCTCATACAAAGAGGAATCAGCAATGGAAAGAACTGCAGGCAGCGTATTATTGTCAGAATAGAGGGAAACCTTGTGAAGCGCCCTGCTGAGCACAGTATAAAACAAGCCCCGCTCTATTTGTTGCGAGTAATCCGCATCATGGTCAAAAACGATATGGACGGAGTCGAATTCAAGGCCCTTCGACAAATAGGACGGAATGACCATCATGCCCTCAAGCTTGTATTCAAACCCTTCCCGTACCAGACGGAACGGCACGGAAGCATCCTTAAAATGATGCTTTAAAGCGTCGTAAAGCCTCTCTGCGCTTTGGCTTGTCTTGGTGATGACGGCAATGGTTTTACGGCCTTCGGCCGCATCCTTCAAAATTTCCTGCCTTAACCTTCGTTCCATTGCATCACGGGTTGACGTCTTATAAAGCACAGGCTTGTCGCCGCGCCTGCCAAAAGGCTCGCCGGCAGGCCCCGTAAGGAATTGGGAGGCAAACTGGGTGATTTCAACCGTTGAGCGGTAGCTCTTGTTAAGGGTCAGGAAGGCGTAATCGCTCGGTGCCAAGGCTTGGGCGGCATCCTTAAGCGAGACGTGGCTCTCATAGGGGTTGATATTCTGGCTTACGTCACCCAAAAGCGTCATTCCTGCGCAAGAAAAGAGCTTTGATAATGACAGAAGCTGAACTCGGGAATAATCCTGGGCCTCGTCTATCATCACATGCCTCACGTTAAGGTCTGGTTCGGTAGTCCCTAAAAGCAGTGACAAATAAAGCAGGGGACCTGAATCCTCATATGGAATGAAACCGCTTCTAAGCGCTGCTGAGCCGCCGTCCAGCCAGATCCTTTTTGTTTCGCCGTCCAACCGGTTTTCAAAGCAGAAATGCACGACTTCAATGTTGGTGAGCAGAGCCTCATAGAGCCTAAAGGGACTTAAAGTGAGCATGCTGTTAAGCTTTTCGTGAAAGCCCTGGGCTTCCTCCCGGAGAGACAGCTTTGACATGGCCTTCGCTTCGCTGCGGCTCAGGCTCACATCCTCATGCTCCATTTCTTCTGCCTTCTGCTGGGTTTGCAGCTTCTTAATAGGCTTCAGCATCTCCTGAATGCGATGCTCCATACGCTTAAAGCGCTGTGCCACGGGCATGGCGGAAAAATCCCTGTAAAACAGGCCTTCAAGCTCTTCCTTGGTAGCGATGACCTGATTTTTATAGCTCAGGGTTTCAAATCCGATCATATGTTTCAGGGCATAGTCATATAGCCTGTCGAGTACATCAGTAAACCAGGAAGCGGACTTGATGCTCATGAGCACAAGTCTTTTTTTGCATGCTTCAGTTTCTCCCTGAGTAAGAATTCTTTCAAGCATTTCAGGCTGGGTTTCAGCCTTGTGACTCGTCGTATAATAACGCTCAAACAGGCTCGGGTAGGGTGTTCCCTTAATGGGCTCCTCGCCAAGGTCCGGAAGGACGTCAGCAATATAGTCTCCTAAAACATCCGTAGAGGATAGAATGATCAAATTGTCTGTCTCAATGCTTTTCTTATTCCTGTAAAGCAGATAGGATGCGCGGTGCATGGCCACCGAGGTCTTCCCGCTTCCTGCAGTCCCCTGAACAGCCAGCACCTTTGCTGTATCGTGGCGAATGGCTGTATTCTGCTCCTTTTGGATGGTGGACACGATGGATTTCATGCGACCGCTGGTATTGTTGGCTAAAAGCTCTTGAAGTATGTCGTCCTGAATGGCGACGCTGGAATCAAAGAAAAACACCAGCTTTCCGCCTGAAATCCTGTATTGGCGCTTGAGGGTAATGCTTCCCCTGATGAGGCCGGCAGGGCATTTATAGCTTGCGGGGCCGGTTTCGAAATCATAAAACATGCCCGACACAGGAGCTCGCCAGTCGTAAACGAGGATTTCTCCCGTCTCATCATGGGTGACTGTATAAATTCCTATATAGATGGGGGTCGGTTTGTCCTCGCCATTCTCTTGAAAATCAATGCGTCCGAAGTAGGGGTTAAGGCGCTGCTGATCGAGCCGGATGATCTCTCGGGCTGTTTTCTTGGACCAGGCCATATTTTGCTTTAAAAGGTTGATATGCTGCAAGAATTCGGAAATATTCTCCAGATCTCCTATGACACCCGTTTCTTCCCACATGGAGCGGTTGATGTCAGCCTGCTGTGTGATGAGCGAATCCTTTTCCTCGAATTTCTTCTTGAGGAACTGGGTCATATAGTCTACGACCCTTTCAACACGATCATGTTCCACTTGCCAATCGGGATGCTGCATGCTATAACCTCCATAGGACTTCGATTTCCTTAATAGGATAACAAAAGGACCCACTTTTTAATAGACTTTTAGTTGACACCATGGTTATGGTATAATAAAAATGTAGGGATTTGCATTTCTTTGCATCTAGTGAGATAATCTTTAAAGGTGTCCCATCATTAAGCGGAGTTGAGAAAAGTGAATCATAAGCTCAAGGACGACCATACAGACAGGCTTTTTGAAGCGATTCTAAAGCTCGAGACAATCGAAGAGTGCTATAACTTTTTTGAGGATATAGGGACAATTTCTGAAATTAAATCCTTTGCACAACGCTTTGCCGTTGCGCAGATGCTGACAGAAAAAAAGACCTATAGGGAAATTCATGAAAAAACAGGGGCAAGCGAGGCAACAATAAGCAGAGTGAATAGGGCTCTGAATTATGGTGCCGATGGCTACAGGCTTGTTCTTGAACGGTTTAACAAAGAAGGAGTAAAAGTTGATGAACATACTTGAAAAAATTTTTGGAAGCTATTCCGAAAAGGAATTAAAACGTATCCGCCCCATTGTGGATAAAATAGAGTCCCTTGAGCCGGAAATGAAGAAGCTCTCTGACACTGAATTAAAAGGCAAGACCCAGGAATTCAAGGATCGCTTAAAGAATGGAGAAACCCTTGACGATATCCTTCCAGAAGCTTTTGCAGTTGTAAGAGAAGCCTCTGTCCGTGTTATTGGTGAACGTCACTTTAAGGTTCAGCTTATCGGCGGCATCATCCTGCATCAAGGCCGTATCGCCGAAATGAAAACCGGTGAAGGTAAAACGCTTACCGCAACACTTCCGCTTTATTTGAACGCCCTTACAGGCGAAGGCGCACACTTGGTTACGGTAAACGATTACCTGGCTAAGTACCAGGCCGAATTAATGGGCAAAATCTATAACTTTCTAGGCCTTACTGTAGGCATCATCGTCCATGACCTTGACAATGACCAGAGGCGCGAGGCCTACGGCTGTGATATCACCTACGGAGCCAACAACGAGGTTGGCTTTGGTTATCTGCGTGACAACATGGTGGTCTACAAGGAGCAAATGGCTCAAAGAGGCCTTCATTACGCCATCGTCGACGAAGTGGACTCCATCTTGATTGACGAAGCCAGAACGCCGTTGATCATATCCGGTCAGGGTGAAAAATCGACCGATCTTTACCAGAAGGCTGATACCTTTGCAAGAAGGCTTTCAAAGGCTGTTTTCAAGGAAACCGATGACAAACAGCATGCCGATGAAATTGAAGCCGACTATATTGTTGATGAAAAGGCGCACACCGCTACCTTGACAGCAAAGGGCGTTGAAAAGGCGGAGCGTTATTTTAATGTAGAAAACCTTTCAGATGTTGAGAATATGACCGTTTCCCACCACATTAACCAGGCCCTTAAAGCCCACGGTCTCATGAAGAATGATGTGGATTACGTGGTCAAGGATGGCGAGGTCATCATTGTTGACGAGTTTACAGGTCGTCTTATGTATGGCCGCCGTTACTCCGATGGCCTCCATCAGGCCATTGAAGCCAAGGAAGGCGTCAAGGTCGAGCATGAAAGCAAGACCCTGGCCACCATCACCTTCCAGAACTACTTCAGAATGTACAAGAAGCTTGCCGGTATGACCGGTACGGCTCTTACCGAGGAACAGGAATTCCGTGCCATCTATAAGCTCGACGTTATTCCGATCCCCACTAACCTGCCGGTTGTCCGTAAGGATTTAGACGACGTCGTGTATAAGAGCAAGAACGGCAAATTTGCGGCCGTTGTTCAGGACATTATCGAGAGCAATAAAAAAGGCCAGCCCGTGCTGGTCGGTACCATCTCCATCGAAACCTCGGAAATGCTGAGCGGCATCCTCAAGAAGAACGGCATCAAGCATAACGTCTTGAACGCCAAGTACCACGAAAAGGAAGCCGAGATCATTGCTCAGGCAGGTAAATACGCTGCCGTAACGATTTCCACCAACATGGCCGGCCGTGGTACCGACATTAAGCTCGGCGGTAACTCCGAGTTCCTTGCCAAGCAGGAAATGCGCAAAATGGGCATGGATGAACAGCTTATCATGGATTCCATCAGCTTTAATGAAACCCATGACGAGCAGATTCTGAAGGCTCGCCAAATATTTAAAGAACTCAATGAGAAGTTTAAAAGGGAAACCGATAAGGAAAAGGAGCTGGTTATTCAGGCCGGCGGTCTTAAGATTATCGGTACCGAGCGCCATGAATCCCGCCGTATCGACAATCAGCTGCGCGGACGTTCCGGCCGTCAGGGCGACCCCGGTGAATCACGCTTCTATATCGCACTGGACGACGATTTGATGCGCCTATTCGGCTCTGAACGCATGGAGCGCATGGTCAGCGCACTAGGCCTCGACGAAAACCAGCCTATTGAAGCCAAGCTGCTTTCAAACGCCATTGAAAGCGCTCAGAAGAAGATAGAAGGCATCAACTTCCAGCGTCGTAAAAACGTGCTCCAGTACGACGACGTTATGAACAAGCAGCGCGAAATCATCTATTCCGAGCGTGCCAAGGTATTAAACGGCGAAAACCTCAAGGACAACATGACCAAGATGATCGATTCCATCGCCGACAGCATCGTGAAGATGTACTGCAGTGAAAGCGACATCCCGGACAATTGGGATTTGAATGCCCTCGCTGCTTATGCAGAAAACGTCCTCCTGCCCGCCGGTTCGATTGATGTAAAAGCCATCGATATTGAAACCATTACGGCAGAAGATTTGTCGAGCATGCTCAAGGAAAAGGCTCACGCCCTTTATGAGGCCAAGGAAGCCGAGTTCGGTGAAGAGCTCATGAGAGAGCTTGAGAGACGCGTGCTTCTTAAGACGGTCGATGAAAAATGGATGGATCACATTGACGATATGGATCAGCTCAAATATGGTATCGGCCTTCGTGCCTATGGCCAGCGTGACCCTGTTATCGAATACAAGCGTGAAGGCTTTGAAATGTTCGATGAAATGATCCGCAACATCCAGCAGGATACCATCAAGATGCTGCTGCACATCCGCAAGGAAAATGTGGTTGTACAGCGTGAGCAGGTGGCTAAGCCCATTGAAGCGTCTCATGGCGAAGGAGACACCGTCAAAAAGCCCAAGAAGCGCGAAGCCTCCAAGGTTGGACGAAACGATCCCTGCCCATGCGGCAGCGGCAAGAAATACAAGAAGTGCTGCGGAATCAACGAGTAGCAGCTAATACCTGGTGCATCCTTTCTCTTTATCAGTCCTGAACCGGGTATAAAGCTTACCCTATACCAAAGCCCCTGGAACCATAATAAGCGAGCTGTGGATAGCAATTATAAAAAATACTGGACGCCTTTGTTTGACAAAAAACGATAACTGAGGAAATTTACGTGACTTATTCTGAAGCCATAGAATTCTTAAACAGCCGAAAAAGCCTGGGCATCAAGCCAGGCCTTGAACGAGTAAAAGCCCTGCTTGAGCGGTTTGATAGCCCCGAGCAAGGGCTTCCTTGTATTCATGTGGCAGGAACCAATGGGAAGGGCTCCACCTCCATGTTTTTATCTCATATCCTGATTGAGGCCGGCTACAAAACAGGCCTTTTTACCTCGCCCTTCATTGCATCACCCTGCGAAATGTTCCGCGTCAATAATCAACCCATAACGCAAGAAGAATTTACGGCTCTTATTGAGGAAGCTAAGGGCCATTGCCACGCATTAGACAAGCTTCTTGACCAAGGGCCAACCGAATATGAAATCTATGCGGTTATTGCGCTGGTTTGCTTTAAACGGAGCAACTGCCAGCTTGCAGTTATAGAAGCCTGTATGGGCGGAAGATTTGATTGCACCAATGTTCTGTCACAGCCCGAAGTTTGTGTCATCACAAAGCTGTCCCTTGAGCATCAGCAGTTTCTGGGGTCATCCTTGGAAGAAATAGCCTGGCACAAGGTGGGTATTCTCAAGGAAGGAGCGCCGCTTGTAACCTACCCCCAGCATGGTGAGGCTATGTCTGTCATTCATGACGAAGCACTTAAACTTCAATCCGAGGTATTTTCTGTTGATCTGGGACTAATTCAGATCAGAGAGCTGAAACGGACGGGCTTGACCTTTGACTTTGAAGGTCTAAAAAGCCTGCGACTATGCATTCCTGCCCTTTACCAGACAGAAAACGCTGTTCTCGCCATTAAGAGCTGTGAGCTCCTGATAAAAAAAGGCTGGTCCATATCGGAGTCAGCCGTCAGGCAGGGTCTTGCAAAAGCCAGGTGGCCCGGTCGCTTTGAATTTCTGTTTCGGCAGCCTGATTTTATTCTGGATTGCTGCCATAACCCCGACGGTGTAGAAGCCTTTGTCCGATCCTTTCAAGCCCTGTATGGGGACAAAAAGGCTGTTGTTTTGTTCGGCGCCATGAAGGACAAGGACTGTGATACCATGATCAAGAGCCTTTCTTGTATAGCGAAAGCGTTTGTTCCGGTTCAGTCGGACAACCCTAGAGCCCTGCCGGTCCAAGAGCTTCACACAATCGCTGACAAGTATTGTGAATTTGTTATAGAAAATGATACAATAAAGGATGCGGTGACAAAAAGTCTTGCAGCTGTAGAGAAAGATGGCATTATCTGCGCGCTTGGGTCCCATTTCCATGCGGAAAGTGTCATAAAAGCTCTTCGAGCCATTCTGGAGGGGTCTAAATGTTGAGTATCAGTGAGGAATTGACTAATTTCAAGCCCATCAACATAGAAAATGTGGAGCAAAAGATCGGTAAAATCCCGGAGGACATGCGCAACGCCATTGATATGTACAACAAGGCCCTCGAGGATATTGCGAATAAGAATGAGGATATGGCCATCATTGCCCTAAAAAAGGCTGTAGCCCTTTATCCTGCTTTTTATGAGGCGATGAACC
>JAOABT010000378.1 GCA_026418215.1 Clostridia bacterium
CTCAAACCACCCGACATACCATAAAAACCGTTGTCACCACCGACACCTACCAAATGGTCTTTGTCGATACACCGGGTATTCACAAGCCCAAGAACAAGCTTGGGGAGTATATGATGCAGGTGGCCTTCAATACCTTTGATGAAGTGGATGTGGTGCTTTTTCTGGTTGATGCAACCGATAAGAGCATAGGCCCCGGTGACAGCATGATTATCGAAGAGCTTCAAAAGACGGGTACCCCCGTTCTCCTTTTAATCAATAAAATCGATTTGATTGAAAAGAGAGAGCTGCTGCCCCTTATCCAGCAATACAGCGAGGCCTATGAGTTTGACGAAATCATACCCATCACAGCGCTCAAAAAAGAGACCGTATCCCTTGTCATGGGGGCAATCGAAAAGCTTTTGCCCGAGGGAGAAAAATTCTTCCCCGAGGATATGCTCACCGACCAGCACGAAAAGGTGCTGGCCCAGGAAATGGTCCGCGAAAAGCTTTTGAATCTCTTGAGTGACGAGGTTCCCCATGGCATCGGCGTCGAGGTCATCCGGTTCAAGGAAATCGAGAGCAAGAATATCATAGAGATAGACGCCAATATCTATTGCGAAAAAGAATCCCATAAAGGGATCATTATTGGCAAGGACGGCATTATGCTGAAGAAAGTTGGCATGCAGGCTCGCCAGGACATGGAGCGTCTTTTTGACAGCAAGGTTTTTCTGAAGCTCTGGGTCAAGGTCAAGGAAGATTGGCGTAATAATGATTTCATGCTCAATGAGCTGGGTTACAAGTACAAGGAATAGCAGGTCATAAAAATGGCGCTCGTAAAAACAAAGGGCCTTGTCGTCAAAGAGACAGCCTTCAATGACACGGACAAAATGCTGACCCTTCTCACAGGAGACTTTGGAAGGATTTCGGTCACAGCCAAAAACTCAA
Source organism: Clostridia bacterium (assembly GCA_026418215.1). GTDB lineage: Bacteria > Bacillota > Clostridia > DSM-8532 > DSM-8532 > DTU059. Next base: position 925 of record JAOABT010000378.1, read on the forward strand.
GGCGAAGCGGAAGCCGTGCCGCCTATGGCACTCAGGTGCTGACTTACGGGGAATATGTTCTCTTTAGGACTAAGAACGGCTTTTCCCTTAACAGCTGTGATATCCGGATGCATTTTTTTGATCTTTGCTCCGATCTGACCTGTTTCACCCACGCGGCTCATATGATAGATATGGCTGGCGATGCGTCTGATGACCCCGTAGCAGCAGGGAATGTACTGACCCTCCTGCTCTACGCGCTGCAAGCCCTTAAAAAGGGACGCCATCCGCTGTTGGTTTCCTCAGCCTTTGCGCTCAAGCTCATGCAAATTACAGGCTATCCGCCGCACATCACAAGCTGTGCCGCCTGCGGAGCCAAGGACATGGAAACCCTTTATTTTAGCTTCATACAATGCGGTTTTGTCTGTGAGCGCTGCAAAAACCTTACGGGCGACAGCGTTGAAGTGGATATTGGAGCGGCAAAAGCTATCTTGCATGTTTTATGTGCCGAAAATAGTGGAATATTTAGTTTTGAGCTCTCTGATCAGGTACTTCTCAGGTTTTCGCAATTAGCATTCCGGTATATTGAGGAGCGATTAGATAAAAGCTATAGGAAGCTGGATTTTCTCAAGGAACTTTGACGGAAATATGAATTGATCTCAATTAAGAAAAGGGGACTTTAGGAAGATGAAGCATCTTTTTAGTTCAGGCGAAGTGATGTACCAAAAGAATGAAAAGCAATTGGCAGAAGGGGTTTTTAAAGGGGATTACCTGGAATACGATGAGGTTGAGCCCAATACCTCCTTCAAATGTGTGGGCAAGCTTGATGAGCAGCCTGCCGAGATTGCGTTTATGCTTTCAGATGAAGATTTCGACGGCGTAAAGAGCCGCTACATGTTTAGAATCCTCATGCAGTCCGATATCTTTCTGTCAAATTGGAAGTCCTATAAAGTCAGCTTTACAGACCCGGCCTAGGGTTCATTCTTTGAAGGAGAGGAGCCGTGTTTATGGACATTCAGAAGGTTAAACAACTGCTCTCAAGAGAAGAAAATGAAAAGCTGGATTTTAAGGCCGAGCTGCACCTCTTAACCGAAAGCGATAAAAAGGAGCTGGTCAAGGACGTTACGGCCATGGCCAACACCCGGGGCGGGAGAGGGCATATTCTTTTTGGTGTTGAGGATAAAACCAAGAGAATTCTTGGCGTAGACCCCACCCAATTCCACGAGGAGCAGATTCAGCAGATCATCTACAACCGCAGCGATCCGCCTGTTCCCGTCAATCTCGACCTCGTTCAAATTGAAGACAAGACCATTGCTGTTCTGACCATATTTAGAAGTCATCATGCCCCGCATCAGATTATTCAGACCGGGGCTTTTTATGTTCGGCGGGGCTCGACTACCGATTTTGCCCGCCGTTCAGAGCTTGCCTCCATGATGCAGGAAAACGGCCTCATGACCTTTGAGACCGTGATTGTTAAAAATGCCACCTTGGACGACTTTGATTTTGAGCGTATGAATCAATTCTTCAAAACCATGGCGGTGACAACCGATTCACCCCAAACCATGCTGATGGAGGCCTTTGGCTTCATCAGCGACAAGGGCGGCGGAGACTATGCTCCAACGGTCGGCGGCCTGCTGCTTTTCGGTAAGAATCCTCAGATCTATTTGCCCCAGTGCCATATCCGCATCAGCTGGGGCGAGAATACAGAAATTCTTAACGGTTGTCTCCTGGCTATGCTGGATAAGGCATCTGAGCGTATTCAGGAGCTGCTTATGCATAAAGCCTATCCTTATGAGGCCTTGGAGGAAGCCATTGCGAATGCTTTGGTGCACAGGGATTATCTCGATCTCTCGCGAGGGGTCAACATCACCGTCACAGCCAAAACAATAGAAATCGACAATCCCGGAGCTGTAACCGAAGGCAGCAAGGTTTATTCAAACCTCAAGGAATGCTTTCCGGAACGCCGCAACGCCTGGCTTTATCAGCGTCTTCTCTCCATTGACCCCAAGCGCCGTTTCTTAAAATCTGGCCTGGGTTTAAACCGAATTCGGAAGGCGTTTTCAGGCATCGGCCCTGTGAAATTCGTCAACTTGGGAAAACAGAACAACTTCAAGGTCATTCTTCCAAGAGGTGTATAACCATGAAGGATTTTATGCTTGCCCTTTGTCAGATGAGGGTATCGGACGATAAAGCTGCAAACCTTAAAAAGGCTGAAAGCCTTGTTCGTGAGGCTTCACTCAACGGGGCACGGATGGTGGTGCTTCCCGAGATGTTTATCTGCCCTTATCAGAATGATGCCTTTGTTAAGAACGCTGAAACTCTTTCTGAAAGCCCTTCTTTAAAAAAGCTTTCTCAGATGGCACAAAATAACGGAGTTTACCTTTTTGCCGGTTCCATTCCTGAAAAACAAGGCGATAGGGTTTATAACACCTGTCTCGTCTTTGATGATAACGGAGAGCATATTGGAACCCACCGTAAAATGCATCTTTTCGATATCGATGTTCCCGGACAAATGGTGTTTAAGGAATCTGACACCTTGAGTGCGGGTGACAGCATGACCATGGTCGAAACGCCTTTTGCGAAGGTTGGCGTCATGATTTGCTATGACATACGCTTTCCGGAGCTTGCCCGACTGATGGCACTTAACGGAGCAGAAGTGCTCATTGTGCCCGCAGCCTTCAATATGGTGACGGGGCCTGCACATTGGGAGCTGCTGATACGAACAAGAGCGCTTGATAACCAGGCTTATCTTGCCGCCTGCGCCCCTGCAAGGTGTGAAGAGGCTTCCTATATTGCCTATGCCCACTCCATGATCTCAGACCCCTGGGGAAGAATTATCGCCGAAGGGGATATAAATGAAGAGATAGTCTACGCTACC
>JAOABT010000413.1 GCA_026418215.1 Clostridia bacterium
TGGCTCCAACGACTCTTCTGAACCAGGTCATCACAACCTCGCCGTTTGGTAGAAATTCCAAGGATCATGGGTTCCCAATCCGCGTTTGCGAGATGCTGGCAACCCTCGAGGGACCTGCTTATATTGAGAGAGTATCCCTCCACGATATCAAGCATATCAAGAAGGCTAAGGATGCCGTTAAGAAGGCGTTTAAGGTTCAGCTGGCAGGAAAGGGCTTCTCGCTTGTTGAGATTCTTTCAACCTGCCCGACCAACTGGGGCCTTGATCCCATCGAATCCCTCAAGAGAGTTGAAAAGGAACTGATTCCGCATTACCCGCTCGGCGTATTTGTCGGTGCAGATTTGGAGGTTTAGCCTATGTTTCTTCACGATATTATTATCGCTGGCTTTGGCGGACAGGGCATTCTGTCCTCGGGAAGGCTGTTAGCCTATGCTGGAATGCTGGATAATAAAGAGGTTTCCTTCTTGCCCTCATACGGACCCGAAATGAGAGGCGGAACGGCAAACTGCATGGTGGTTATATCAGGAGAGCCCATTGCATCACCGGTGCTCAATTCCTGCGATGCCCTCATTGTTATGAATAATCCCTCACTTGAAAAGTTTGAGAGCTGGTTAAGACCCGGCGGTGTTCTCATTACCGATAGCTCCCTGGTTCATAAAAAGGCCAAGAGAACCGATATCAAGGTGTTTGAAATTCCTGCTACTCAGCTTGCAAGCGATGCAGGGAACAAGACCTATTCCAGTATCATTCTTTTGGGCAAGCTCATTAAGGAGACGGGCTGCATCGAGGTTGAAAGCTTTGAAAAGGCTCTTTACAGCGTCCTTCCCAAGAAGAAGCACCATATGATTCCTGAAGAAATGGCTATTTTCAAGGTAGGCGCAGACTATTAAACTTTAGTAGATAAAAGCAAGGACGCTCATGTAGTTGCATGAGCGTCCTTGCTTTTATGGTTTGTGTCCATAGTAATATCCTGTATCCCGTAATATGGTCAATCGACTCCAAGCGCGTTAAGATTCTTAATTTAGAGAGCGCTCCATTTCACTTTATTCATAATAGTGCGTTTATCCTAGGCCATGTTAATAGGGTTAAGCAAATTAGAAAGCACTTCATTCACTTTATTTGCTATAAATCATTTTACCCTGACCTTGATGGTGTTAAGAATCTTGCTTCCTAGGTATTTCATTGGTTTTATACTATTTATTATTATGTTCACCTTAATCACAGATAGTATCTTGATCGGAAATGCTTCGTTCCCTTTATTCCATGATATCGTTCACATTGACCTTGATTTCGCGCAGAATCTTGATTGAAAGCTCTTCCCGCAAATCAAGAACAAAGGTTTTATCATAACGCGTCTTAGTTTTCGGGTTATAAAACACTCTTACAATAGGACGTGTCAGATTGATGGGATTATTCTTGATGACAATGGCGAAATTGCCGTTGCTTAAAAGCACGATGCTGCCTTCTGCATAAATGGGGATGACCTTGATGAATTCATCCACCATAGCCTTGTCAAAAACGTGGCCAGAGGCACCTATAAGGTATTCGACCGCATCTGTCGTCTGAAGGGCATTCTTGTTTTGCTTGTCGTTAATTGCCGTATCAAACTCATCACAGATGGTCAGAATCCTTGCTGAGTAGTGTATTTTATCACCAGCCAGACCCATGGGGTACCCAGAGCCGTTAATATGCTCATGGTGCATTAAAACGGCGATTTTCGTCGTAGCAGAGGCTTCATTATTGTCCTTGATAATGTTATAGCCCAAAACAGGATGCTTTTTAAGCTCTTCAAGCTCCTTAGGGGTTAGATCATCACTTTTGCTGACAAGCCCCGGGGGCAGGAGTGCCTTTCCGATGTCGTGCATCAGCGCTCCCATGGCAATGCTTTTTATCTTCGAGATAGGGAGGGAGAGCTTGGTCGCAAGAGCAATGGCCATTACGCATACGTTGACAGAATGGGCGAAGATTTGCTCATCCTGCATGCGGATATCATGAACACTCACCATATCAATACGCCGGGATAATATTTCGTCCAGAATGTTATCGACAACGCTGTTCATGTTGGAGAAATTAATATCCTTTTTATAGGCAAGCCTTTGCATTTCCTCTCGCACAATAAGCTTGGCGCGATTTTTGGTTTCCTCGGCCAAAAGCCCGGTGACTTCGATACCTTCGGAGAGCTCATCCTCTATATAAACGCTTGAAATACCCTTTTCGTGAAGCTTTTGAACAATCGCGGGCCTCAAAGAAACCCCGGCGTTGAGAAGCTTCCTTCCGTCCAGATCAAAAATCGGTCTAGCCAACACTTCACTGCCAATAATCTGGTCAATCCCAATAAGTCTCATTAAAAACTCCTTTAGGCTAAATATACACTGTCAAAATATTTATACCACACTTGTTTTTGACGTTAACAGTAAAATCTCAACAAACAGCGTCAAAGGGCTGATAATAAAGCTTAAGCCCCGGTAGGAGAGAAACCGTACCGGAGCTTACTTTAGTCTTTGGGAAGGATGGTTATTCCGATATTTCTAGGCTCTTTCTAAGGCCCTTATTTGACTTAATAAAGGAAACCAGCGTAAGACCCAGACCATACGCAAGAATGAATTCTGAAATACCGATAAACAGCATGGTGAGAGGCATTGGGTAGGTTTTGTCATAGAGGATATAAACATACGCTCCAACAATAAGGGCATTGAAGAAAACAGGCGGGAAAGGGAACAAAAATTTGTTTTTACGCAGTAAATAGGTGCAGACTGCGGCCAGAAGCGTCGCCAAGCTTCCGAAAACAATGTCAATGATACCGAAACCACCTAAAATATTGGCAAGAATACAGCCGACAAAAAGGCCGGGTATGGAGGCTGGCAGAATGGCCGGAAGAACGGTCATGGCTTCTGCAAGCCTGAACTGGATAGGGCCGAAGCCGAAGGACTGAAGAAACGTGGTGAGAATAGCGTACACAGCCGCTATCAGCGAAGCCTGCACAATGAATTTGGCCGAGAATTTCATGTAATCCTTTCTTAATTTGCCCATAAGACAAAAACCGGCTGTTGCTCCTAAGCCGCCGGACGCTCCGTAGTTTGTTTAAGGCCTAAGCCTAGCCAGGATATTGCGAACTGGCATGGGAAAACCCACGAAGCCTATTTTAGCGAAAACAGGGCTCTGATGCAATGACTATTTTCAATAGGCAGGATTTGGGATATAATAGCCTTGAAGAGATAAAAACACGATCCGGTTGGTAGTCCGGATGCAGGAAATCCTGTCAGTAACCTGCCCTCCTGGGGTTGTCCGTTCTCCTTATACGCTACTAACAGGAGGAATGAAAAGTGAATACTCGTTTGACTGTCTTTTTTGACGACCCTTTTTGGGTGGGTGTCATCGAAAGAACGGATGAAAATCAGCTGGAAACGGCCAGAATAGTCTTTGGCTCCGAGCCGAAGGATTATGAGGTTTATGATTTCGTTTTAAGGCATTACACCAGGCTTCAGTTCTGCAGGCCCATTTTGATCCAGCCAGAGGAAGAACGGCGAGTCAATCCCAAGAGGCTTCAGCGTATCGTCCGGAAGGAGACTGAAAACAAAGGCATCGGCACCAAGGCGCAGCAGGCTTTAAAGCGCGAGCATGAGCTGGTTAAGATCGAGAGAAAAAAGGAAACGCGAGAGCAGCGGGAAGCACTTGAACAAATGAAATTTGAGAGAAGAATGCTCAAAAGGAAAGAAAAGAAAAAGGGCCATTAGGCCTTTTTTACTTGGTGAGGCGCCCTTGCGGCGTCAGAATAATTTGCTATAATGTAAGAGTTACCAAATATATTGGAGGAATACCTAGTGGATCGCAGCAGGGCTTTTGAAGAATTAAAGCTACGAATTGAAAACCCCAATCTAATCAAGCACAGCCTCTCGGTTGAAGCCATCATGCGAAAGCTCGCAGATTATTTTCATGATGATGTGGATTTATGGGGCATCACCGGGCTAGTTCACGATATAGACCTGGAACGGGTGCAGAATGATATGGATCAGCATGGCATGATGGGCGGCGATATTCTGGAAGCCCTGGATTTTGATGAAACCATTGTGTATGCTGTACGCGCCCATAACCCCGGAAACAATTATTCGAGGCGCAGAAAGATAGATAAGGCGCTATTTTGCGCTGATCCCATGTCGGGCCTTATAACCGCATGTGCACTTATCCTGCAGGAAAAAAAGCTGGAGAAGGTTGACCAGGCCTTTGTATTAAAGCGTTTTTATGAAAAGGGCTTCGCCAGAGGTGCCAACAGAGAGCAGATCGCAACCTGCGAGGAGCTTGGCCTGACATTAGAACAGTTTATTCAGTTTTCTTTGGAAGCCATGAAGGAAATCAGCTCAGACCTCGGCTTGTAATTTTTTGCATAAAGAGGCTTGAAAAGTGTGATAAATAAAGACGAATGGATGGATTGCGGCTGAATAGCCGCTTCATTTTTATGAACAAATAACGGATAGCAATCCAAAAGCGAGGATGGGTGTACCATGCTGAATAATGTAATGGATGAACGAAAAAACCGGATACTCTCCTTTATGCGGGACCAGGCCTATAAGCCTCTCCAATTCTCCGAATTGATCATGGTTCTGGATGTCCCGCAAAGCGATATTGCTGAATTTCAGCATGTTCTTAATGAAATGGAAGAGCAGGGGCTCATCTTTAAAACAAAAAAAGAACGCTACGGTGTTCCCGAGCGCATGAGTCTGATTATCGGAAAGTTTCAGGGCCACGCCAAGGGCTTTGGTTTTGTTCTTCCCGATACCGGAGACGAGGATGTTTTTATTCCAGCTAATGCTTTGAATGGAGCTATGCATGGCGACCGGGTCGTTGCCCGGTCCACGAAGAACTCTATGCATGACAGGCGCCAGGAAGGCGAAATCATCCGTATTCTGGAGCATGTCAATAAAACCATAGTAGGTAAGTTTGACAAAAGCGATTATTTCGGCTTTGTAACACCTGACCACGCCCGCCTCTCTGGAGATATTTACATTCCGAAGGATCTGATCAACGGCGCTCAAAAAGGACAGAAGGTTGTTGTGGAGATCACCAAATGGCCCCAGCACAACAGAAACGCTGAGGGACGCGTTATTGAAGTACTTGGAGATGCTGACGAAGCTGGTGTGGACGTCATGTCCATCATACGTGCTTACAACATTCCTTATGAATTCCCCGAACAAGTGTTGAAAGAAGCAGAACGAGCTCCAAAAGAGGTTTCTGAGGAAGAAATGCGCAACAGAAGGGACCTGCGCAGTCTTCGTATGGTTACCATTGATGGCGAGGATGCACGTGACTTGGATGATGCCGTATCCATAGAAACCTTGGGAAACGGACGGTACAGACTGGGTGCTGTCTCTTATACACATCT
>JAOABT010000449.1 GCA_026418215.1 Clostridia bacterium
CTTTAAATCCGGGTTCTGCGTAACCATAGCCTCGGCTATAACAAGCTCGCCAACCAGATCCATGAGGGTATCAAGCTTCTGAACATGAACGCTGATGAGGCTTTGAGTACCTGACCCGGCCTCCTTAGATTCCTTTGCTTCCTTATGAAGGGCTTCGGGAGCAGGGACATTGGTAATAACGGGAACCTTGATAGGGCTTTCCTCAACCTTTAATGAAGGTGTCTTCAGCACCTTGAATTCATCGTCGTTATCGAGCTGAACGAGCTCAAGCTCCTTGACGAATAAGGTTTGATTGAGAATGTCATACATCTCCCGATAGCTCTTTTTGCACACGATGTAGATGGTGAAGCCCTTTTCACGGATAATCTCCACACTTTTCTCATTCTCAATGACATCCTGCGGAACGCTGTAAACCTCCGAAGTAAACTCCTTCAGGCTGTAAATAAGGGAATAGGCCCGAATATTCTCCATCTCGCAGCCTTCTTCAAAGAAAAGGACCGCTTTAAAGCAGTTTTCCCCGGTCTTGCTGCTTTTTTCAGAGGGAATGTAGAATTTCGGCTTCTCGGCAGGCGTCTGTCTTCTAATGTCCCCTGCCTCCGGATTATCTGATTTGAGCTCGGCCAGATAGGCCTGAACATGAGACAGCACTGATTCAGGATTACCGTCAACCAGGTCCCCGTTTTTGATCTTCAGAAGCTCAAGCTTCATAAAGTCAATTCCCTCAAGAACAATATCTGAAAGGCATGAGCAGTCCTGTATCTGGGGCTTTTTCTCACGGATAAAGTAGAATAAGTCCTCAAGGCCGTGAGCCAGGCGTGCAATCTCGTTATAGAGCATCATGCCGGATGAGCCCTTGATGGTGTGCATGATACGGAAGATTTCATTGATGGCATCGCTGTCATAGCTGCCGGTTTTCTCACTTTGCAGAATGATGGACTCAAGCTGCTCAATCTGCTGCGTGGTTTCAAAAAGATACATATCGACCATGGGTTCAAGGGAATGTGTGGACATAGGCACAACTCCTTATCCGAAAGAATTCTTTCCGTCTGGCTGCTTCTTATTTGCTAAGGATTTTGTTAACGGTTTTCACCAGCAGCTCCTCGTTAAAAGGCTTTACAATGAAGTTGGCTGCACCGTTTAGAACGGCCTCCTTGACCATCAGCTCCTGTCCCATAGCGCTGACCATAACAATTCTGGCTTTTGGATCAAAGGCCTTGATGGCTCTTAAGGCATCGGTTCCGGACATATTCGGCATGGTGATGTCCATGGTCACGATATCAGGTCTGAGCTCCTGATACTTTGCAACTGCCTCTCGTCCATCCTCGGCTTCTCCCACAACCTGAAAGCCGTTTTTCTCAAGGGTCAGGCGGATAGACATTCTCATAAAGGCTGCATCATCAACAATCAATACTCGTGGCATACCTCAATACTCCTTTATATAACTCATAAAGGCGCCCAACAGCATGTGAACAGCTTCCATGCTTTTCTTGCACAGAGGGAATTCATATTTTGACAAGCGCCATTCGAAACAAATTTCCTTGAGCGTACCCAGCAATGTTTCAACCAGGAGTTCTGTCTTTAAGCTGGGATTCAATAGTCCTTGTTCTATTGCGGCATTGAATTTTTCACTTATGAATTGCGTTCTTATGGAAAGAACGGTCTGAACCTTCGGACTAAGCTCCGGGTCAAGACTCAGAACGTCATAGGATAAGTAAATGGAGGTAATGGCAGGATAATTCTCGTAGTATCGGGTATAAAGCTCCGTCATATAAAGAAGAGCATCGAGAGGTCCGAGGTTCTTCATTTTCGCAGATTCAATGATATCCTCGTCATACAGAGTAAAGTAATTAAGCACAGCAAGGAGTAGATCAATTTTCCTCGGAAAATGCTTAAAGATGGCGGCTTCAGAGACACCTTCCCTCTTCGCGACCTCACGGGTGGAGAAGGCCTGAATACCGTATTCGTTGATAACCTCAATTGTTGTTGCAAGGATGGTATCTTTACGCTGTATCAAAGGTGTTCCCACGTTGCAACCCCCTTGTTGCATATTCAGGCAGCTTGTGTCAATCCCTTCAAGGTTAGTGCTCACTAACTTTATTTACCCTATTCTTTTCTCCTGTAACATAACATGTCACTTTTTGTTTTGTAAATGTTAATAAATGTCGAAAAGCCGCATGGCACCTTAAACCACGCGGCTCTCATCAATCAGTTAACCAATCTTCATTTGCTTTTTTGAATTCGTTCCAGGGTTTTATCCACCCACTCCCTGTTTTCCCAAAGGGCACAGCCACCCTCATGTTCTGAGAGCCTGCCGTGATACTCCCGGATCTCCTTGAGGAAGGGCGACTTGAGTGCTTCCCTGAGCGACACGCTCCCGAGGCTTGAATCTGAAAAAGGGGAAAACGGGCAGGGCTCCACTTTACCGCTGCTTCCTACATGGACGAAGCCGCGTCCGGCGGCAAGGCAGCCGCCGAATTGCTCCTCATCGCCCGGAAAGGAGACAAACATGAGCTTAGAATCTTTCCTTAAGCTCTCCATCCGGCTTTTAAGCAAAGCCCGCTGTTCCTGCGTTAAAACAAGGCTTTCACTGTTCTTTTCACAGGGAATATATTCTATGTAAAATATAATTTTTGCCCCAAGGGCCCTCAAGCCATCAACAAAGCCGGATTCGGTCACAGCCTCGATGTTCTCACGGGTTACCGTGAGGGATACACCGAAAAGCACATTGTTCTGACTCAGGATTTTGAAGGTCCTCTGAAGCTGATCATAAACCCCTGAGCCTCTCCGCTCATCGGTGGGCTGGCTGTCTCCCTCAAGGCTGATAATTGGAATAAGATTGCGTTTTTGTTTGATTTCTCTGGCCATTTCCTCCCCAATCAGAAGGCCATTGGTGAAAAGTGGGAAAATAATATTCGGGAATTGACAGGTAGCCCCAATGAGCCCTTTCTTCATGAGGGGCTCCCCTCCGGCAAGCATAATCACGGAAATACCAAGCTCATGGGCCTCCTGAAAGAGCTGCACTGTCTTTTCAATGGGGAACTCGTTCTCTGAAACACCATGCAGGTGCTTAGCATAGCAGCCCTTACAGTTGAGATTACACTTTTGGGTCACACTATGAATCAAAAAAGGCGGCACATGGGTTCCAAGGGATTCCTCCCTTGTTCTTATCCTTGCAGCCTTGCATTGGTGAAAAAAATGGCGGATGAACGGTATTCTATAGCCCTTTGTCCCTGCTGCGACCCCAATGGCCGTCTTGAAAAAGCCTGTAAACTCGTGATTCAGCTTTTGTGTCAACGCCATTCCGGCTGGTGTCTGGCTACCTTTATTCATTTTGTTTCTACTCCAAGCGTCTTTTATTGTAGTCTCATTATAGCAGAAATCACCTTTATCAGCATAAAAAAGAATGGGTGAAGATGTTACTCTTCACCCGATGCCTGAGAAAGCCTGGTATCATTAGCTTTAGAAATTGCTCTTGTATTTCTCCCACCATTCTTTTGCTGCCTTTACCATTTCAGCGTGGTTTTCGGCATTGAAGTCGAGATTCACGTTGATATATTCGCCCTGCGTAAAGGTTTTAACATTATCGTGCTGAGTCGCCAAAAGAAGCGCGTAGAGCACCAGGGCCCTTTCATAATCATCTTGAGTGTCAAGCCTCTCAATAAGCTTGGGGATGGCCGGCTTGCCGATCATGCCCAATTCCTCGGCGGCCGTGTACCAGGTCTGCCCGTCGCCATAAGTTCCCGTAAAGCTTTTATCCTTTAGCTTCTCCATATAGTAGGCGACCTTTTCTTCAACGGTCATATCCTTTGCTTCAGGCGTTGGTTTTACTTCCGAAGCATCCTCAATTTTGTTGGTTTCTAGGGGCTCGTGAGATTTAAGGGATTCCTCTTGCTTAAGGGATTCCTCTGGCTTAAGGCTCCCTTCGGGCTTAAGGGATTTATAGCTGTCTCTTAT
>JAOABT010000468.1 GCA_026418215.1 Clostridia bacterium
CTCCATGGGTTCCTCTAAATCAGCGATATAAATTTCTCTCTTTCATATAGGCTTCGACCTTCTCGGGCACCCTATAACGAATGGAATATCCCTTTGAAAATCTCTCCCGGATTTCTGTTGATGAAAAATTCATGGCTGAGGCACTGGCCTTTAGAATTCTGGCGCTATTTTGCGTCTCAAGCTCATGTATGGACTTATCAAGCCATTCCTCATCCGTATCAGGACGCTTCGCCACAATGAGTGTGGCCAGCCGTAAAATTTCCTCATAGCTTTTCCATGTATGGATCTGAACCAGAGAATCAGCACCGACGATGAGCCCGAGAGTTTCCTCATCGCCATAGACCCACTTAAGTTCCCTTAACGTATCCACGGTGTACGAAGCGCCTTCACGCTTCATTTCCAGATCACTGACCTCGAAAAAGGGATTGTCCTCTATGGCCAGGCTCACCATGGCAAGTCTGTCGGATGCTTCGGCAATCTGTGAGGCATCCTTGTGCGGCGGGCGCTTGGCAGGCATAAAGATGACCTTTTTGAGATCAAATTCCTCACGGATGCTCTCACACATCAAAAGATGTCCGTAGTGTATCGGGCTGAAGGTTCCGCCCATTAAGCCAATCACGTTTTACACCTCTTAAATCCAGCTCTTGGTGTATATTTTCGCACCAAAAGGCACCAGCGAAAGCTTTGCCAATTTGAAGTGCTGCTTGCCAAAGGGAATACCAATGATGGTAATGCAGAAAATCAAGGCAATCACCATGTGGGAAACGAAAAGCTCCCAACCCAGAAGGAGTATCCAGATGAAATTCCCAAGCAGGCCTCCGATTCCAAAGCCTCCTATGTCAACATCACGTCCAAAAGGCCAAAGCACGAACGAGGCGATTTTGAAGCACTGAATCCCAAAAGGAATACCTACAAAGGTCAGGCAGCACAGAAATCCTGCAATAAGCCATAAAATGGACGAAACCAATCCGCCAAAAACAATCCAAATCAAGTTTCCTAACAAATGCATTTTTATTCTACCACCTTTAAATGAGCATATATACGTTTCTTCATTAATCTATTTTACATTTATATATGCGAATGCCCGTCCTTTGGCGGGACAGGCATCAAACATCATATAGTCTATATTTATCGTACCTTGTAACCTGTATCCTCAATTGTTCCTTTAAGTGTATCCGCATCAAGTCTCTCGTCGTCGTATTCAACCGCAACCCGTTTGGTTTTGAGATCCACGATGACCTCGTATACGCCATTCAGTTGAGTTACGGCCGCCTTGATAGACTTTACACAGTGTTCGCAAGACATATCCTCAACGTTAAAAGCAATATGTTGATTTGCCATTTTATCACCTCTCAAAGTAGTCAAGGAAGATTATATAATATTGCTTTCACCCTGTCTATAGATTTACAAAGTAAAAGCACCTACCGGGTTTTACCCCCTTAACCGCTTAAGCAGACTTTCAAAATATTCAGGTAAAGGTGCCTCAAAAACCATGGGTTCCTCTGTTCTCGGATGTGTCAAACTTAAGTAGCGGGCATGGAGGGCCTGACCTTCCGTATTCATAAGGCTGCAAGCTTTTCCGTAAACAGTATCTCCGGTCACAGGATGACCCAGAGCTGCCATATGCACACGAATTTGATGGGTTCGGCCCGTTTCCAGCTTTAGCTGCAAGTAACTGTAGCCCTTAAAGCGTTCAAGCACCTTGTAGTGCGTGACGGCAGGCTTACCGTTGACAGGGTTGACAGCCATTTTCATTCGCTGTGTGGGATGACGCCCGATTGGTGCTATAATCTTCCCGCTGTCTTCCTTTACAGCACCGTCCACAATGGCTTCATAGGTTCTGACGATATCATGGGCCTTAAGCTGTTCAGACAGCTTCAAATGTGCCTCATTATTCTTAGCTACAACCAGAAGGCCCGTCGTGTCCTTATCGATTCGGTGAACGATCCCCGGTCTAATCACGCCGTTAATATCTGAAAGCGAATCCTTGCAATGGCTTAAAAGAGCGTTAACTAGCGTCCCTTCCCAATTCCCGGCCCCAGGGTGAACCACCAAATCCTTGGGTTTATTGATGACGATGATGTCGTCATCCTCGAAAACAATATCCAGCGGGATATCTTCGGGCTTTAAATCAAGCATCACCGGCTCGGGCAGCTCCACGTTGACAGTCATTCCCTTTTTTAGCTTGAAGCCAGTTTTCACCCTATTATTGTCGACCGTAACCTGTCCGTCCTCTATGAGCTTTTGAATGTGGCTGCGGGTCATATCCTCGAGCTTTGACACCAAATAGGTATCCAGCCTCTGGCCTTCATCGCCGGCCTCTATGATAAAGTTTTCATTCTCCTGGCTGCTCATCCTTCACCTCGGGTTCTTTAGGTGCCCTTTGGGGCTCCTTGTAGATAAATATCAGGAAGATGACCAGAAGGGCTACCGCGATATTAACCCATACATCGGCCACATTGAAAACAGCAAAATCGTAGCCAAAAGGATAGAAATGGAAGAAATCCACGACAAAACCGCGAAAAAGGCGGTCGATAAAGTTGCCCACCGCACCTGCAAAAAGAAAGGACAATGCCAATCTGAAAACCATGTTCTTGTTTTTCCTGAAATACCAGACCATCGCAACCAATGCAACAAGTGTCAGCAGGATAAAGCCCCACCGAAAATTCTGAAGAATGCCGAAGGCAGCCCCTCTGTTCTCAAGATAGGTCAGATAAAAGAAGTCCTTGATAACCGGCAGATTCTCAAATTGAATTCTATGGGTGAAAATAAACCACTTCGTCCACTGATCAAGGCCGATGAGTGCAATGATAAATAAGACCCAATACATATCTTGTCTCCTTTGTTTTTCTATTCGATGACAGTCCCCTTAAAATAATACATCAGGATCTGATCATAAGTATATCCATTTCTCGCAAAACCCTTTGCACCTTCCTGACTCATGCCAACCCCGTGCCCCCAGCCCCTTCCGGTAAGAACAAAGGTTCCCGAAGCGATTGGCGCTGATGATGACAGGCTAGCTGATCCGCTCGCCGATAATACTTTTAGGGGATTTGTGCCCGCAAGACTATGCGTACCGTCAGCCGTTACTGCCTTGCTTCCCGATACCTGAAGCGTCGTGGTGGTGCCATCACCGGAAAGCACCGTGGCTGAAGCGGGTGATGCTCCTGCAGCAGAACCGGAATTGATGGTAAACATACGGCTTGGAAGATAGGTTCCATTTTTATCCCCAAGGATCACGCGGATATCCTCTTTATTATAGGTGATAGAATTGAGGGTACCGACGACCTTCAGCTTATTGACACGCCCTGCGGGGGTATATTCCTCAGCAGACATTGAAACGATATCTCCGATTTCCACGCCGCTTAGGAAGAGCTTGAGTTTAATATCTGCAGCCGTAAAGGTTCTTGTCCAGGTGTAATTGTAGGATGTACCGGCCTCGTAGGGATCGGCCACGCTTTTAAGGTACGCAATGTCTGAACCCCAAACATTGACGTTATCCTCGGTCATGCCGCCGCTGGAGCTGTAATAAAACAAGGACGCCAGCCTGCCATTGTACATGACCTTCTTACCCTTCGTTGCATCAACAGCCAGATTGGTGGAGGGCTTTTCAAAATCAAAGCCTGAGTAAACCTGTGAGTCGGTGGAATTCACAACATCGAAGCCCCATTTACTGTATTTGTTCATATTCATATAGACATGGGTTCTTGCAGCAACCGCCTGGGCCTTGAGTGCTTCAGGTGGTGATGTTGATTCAATCTCACCCGGGACAACACCATAAAGATATTGTTCTATATTAAGAATATTAATGACTGTCATATCGCTGTCGGTGTAGCGTCTAAGCTCAATTTCTCCCCTGTATTGCTTGCCATTGACCGACAAGACATAGGGGCTGTTGGCGGCATTTGGTCTTACGGTTAGCTTAGCGTCTTGGTTTCCAAAAACCAGCCTGGGCTCAAAATTGGCATTGTAAACGATAACCCTCGAGCTTGACGGTATAATGACAGAAAGGCTAGCAGTACCAAGCTTAGCCGATAAATTGGCAATATCCTGATTGGCCAGGGTGATGTCACTGTAAAAACCGGTCCATACAGCCCAGCCGTTTTCATAAGCCGGATAGGCTACAACCCCTGACTGCCTCATGGTACCGGCAAGATTCTGAGCAGTTGTCAAATCAGCAACCTTGTCACCGATTTGTATATGGTAGGGACCGAAGGTTTCACCGATAAAAGGAATGCCTTCATCGGGTGTATATTCTTGCAAAGAGCCACTAGTGCTTTTAATAAAATAGGCATCCTTTCGGACAATGGTCTGAAGGCCTCCTGCTTCAGTCAAGAGGGTTGTGAATTGTCCGTTTTGATAATAGCCCACTTCCAAGCCCGCTTTTGAATTTAAAGCCACGGAAGAGGCAGGCGATTTGCCATAATAAAGGCCCACCCGGACAGATTCCGGATAAGTTTGTGCCAGAACGGAGGTATTGGAAAACAGAATAACAAGAAGGCTCAGAACAACAAGGATGGAGACAAAAAGCTGCGATCCCCTTCTCATATGCGCACCCCATTATTTCTTTCTCTTTAGTAAGCTTATCCCTATTATACCCATATACTGGGCTCATGTACAAGCTTGCAAACGAAACAACAAGAATTAGAAATACAATTGAAATCTTAAGGGATGGTTTTGCTGATACATTGATGGCTTGGCCTTTTGTAAATGAAAACGATCCGTCTTTTTATTAAAACGCTGTTGGGACTATGGTCCTAAGCAAGATAATCCCCCCGAGGGATAGGTATTTTCAAGCCGATGTACTACGATAAGAATGAGGAATCCATTACACTTTAAGGATGTGATCATATGAAAAGGTTCTTCAAAAGCCAAAGAGGCTCCGCCCTTGTTATTTTCGGCTTGGCAGCCGTTGTATTGATCGGCTTTGCAGCCCTTGTCACCGATGTCGGAATGATGACCTACCATGAAGTCAGGCTGTCAAACGCTGTAGACTCTGCCGCTCTAGCCGGCGCTCAGGAATTGATCTACAAGGTGACCACACCCGAATCAAAGGCCTTTGACTATATGACGAAAAACGGATATCAAACCTCAACCACAACGGTGACTCGGGAAGACAATGGAAATTCTATTCGAGTAACTTCTACCTATGACGTCAAATTCGGCCTCGCCCGTGTGCTGGGCTTTCAGAGTAAAACCCTGAAGGCTACGGCAAAAGGGAAGGTTCTCCCCATTATTGCCATTAATAACGGCGTGAGGCCTTTTGCCATACAAGACCAAACCCTGATCTACGGTCAACAGTATACGCTAAAGGAAGGCGGCGGCGACGGCACAACCGGTAACTATGGGGCCATTGAGCTTGGTGGAGCAGGTGCTCAGGTTTATTACAATAATATCGTGAATGGCTACAGCGGTCGGCTTGCCGTTGGGGACAATATTGAAACCGAGCCCGGCAACATGAGCGGTCCAACCGAAAGGGGCGTGGACCTGCTCATTGCACAAGACCCTCATACGCCAAAGTGTACCTATGACCATTATGTCCCAAACTGCCCAAGAATTATTACCATCATCGTCGTCAATACACTCAATGTCAACGGGCGTGCCACCGTTCAGATCAAGGGCTTCGCTTCCTTTTTCCTTGAAGGGGTAAATGGGTCCGGTAACAATTCCGAGGTTATCGGCCGGTTTATAAAAACCATCAGCGGCGGCGATGTCTCGGATACACAAACCGATTATGGTATGTATGGTGTAAGGCTTACACGCTAAGCTTTATGCCCAATTCATCGAACGCTTTACAGCCTTCTGCCAGCCCTCATAAAGACGTTCAGCCTCGTTTCTGCACATTTTCGGTTTTAAACTATAGGCAATGCGATAGTTCTTCCCAATTTCCTCCTGATTCAGCCAGAAGCCCACGCCCAACCCCGCTAGACAGGCAGCCCCCAAGGCTGTAGTCTCAATGGTCATGGGCTTTATAACGTCTATTCCCAGAATATCAGCCTGGAATTGCATGAGAAAATCACTGTTGCTGGCTCCCCCATCTACTTTCAGCTC
>JAOABT010000493.1 GCA_026418215.1 Clostridia bacterium
GCAGAGGACTGTACAAGAACTTGACTAATAACAGTTGTACCTTCTGCAACAAAACGTACGGCTCCGCCCTGTCTCTTGATTTCGACTATGGATAATTCAGAGTTCAGAACGTGTATACTATTTTCACCACCGCCGCTTACAACGGTACGTCCTTTTACCTTAACATTGTCCAAATAAACCTCACCTTGACCTATACCAGGTGCAAGGAAAAGATCACCCTCAATAACTAAGTTCTTCAAGGTGACCCCCGGTTTATTGACAATGACATTTCCTGTGAATTGTTTGTTCTCATAGGTTCCTGCCTTGTTATAGACCTGATCGCAGAGAACGCTGATCATGGAGAAAACTTCAGCGCGTGTAATTTCGCTGGTGGGTCTTAATAAACCGTCACCGCTTCCTCCAAGCACCTTCTTATCGATGAGGGCACTCATAGCTTCCTGAGCGTAAGAGGCTACTTTGCTGCCATCCTTGAAGGTGGTGTAGGACTTTGTTTGCGAGGTGAGCTTAAAGGCTCTTGCAATCATCGTTGCAGCGTCTTGACGGGAGATCTTGTCATTTGGCTTAAAAATATTTCCAGAGCCATTGATGATCCCTTCGCCTTTTGCCTTTAAGAGGGTATCTGCATACCATGCATTTGCGGGTACATCCTTAAAATTAGCACTTGCTTTTAAGGAATACCCAAAAAGGTTATTGAGTATGGTGACAAGCTCAGCCTTTGACAGCTTGTCATTCGGACGAACCACACCGTTATTTCCGGCTATGATACCATTGGCAATGAGCTTCTCAATTTTTTGCTGAGCCCAATGGCCTTGATAATCGGAAACCTGTGCGAACGTCGCCGTCATGCTCGATGCAAGGAGTGCAACAATCATAATAATTGCCAGCACTTTTCTCGAACCAGATCTCATTTTCAATTCCTCCTAAAACCGTTTGTTTACTATTACTGATGAAATTTGACGACTACCCTCCTTCCTTCCAGAATGCAAATACAAAAACGTTTGTGCAAAAAATGCGCAAACGTATATTTGACAGGGTTATAAACAAAAAGGGGGCGAAATTGTTGCTACGATTTGTGCTGCATTTGGTTAGAATGACGATTTATTGCTATGATTTGGCAAACATTTTGGATAAAATATGCAATCGATTGCATGTTCATTCTATAATGATAAGAATAGATAAACAAGTGGACTATCTTGTCCTTTGTATCAAAAATTTTAACAATTAACCACCGTTAACTAGTTAATTTTACCATATTATGCACATAAAGAAAGGTTCTGAACCCATAGGCTCAGAACCTTAAAATTTAATCGGTTAACCTATATGATTTTATCAAATACCGCTGGACACTCAAGAATCATTTTTTTATTAGCCATCTTAACCTTCGGATTCCCGTTCATGTAATCCTGCATCGCGGTAAAGATGATCATTCGTCTGTAGTTTAAGAACATATCCAGGTCTTTGAGGCAGAGAGGGTCCAGATGTGTCTCATATTGATAGCCCTCTAGAAAAGCGTCAAAGAACCGCTTGAGGTCGTCTGTTTTTTCAAGGGGCCTGTCAAACCCGCCGCATTGTGACCAGAGAAAGTGCTGACTGGAGCAGATAAAATCATTGGAAAACCAATGGTAATTTGCTACATCAAAGTCCAGTAGATAGATGGCATCACTGTTAAAAACCATATTACCCACGTGCATGTCGTTATGTATAAAGCCATAGGTTTCACGGCTTCTTGGGTAGGTTTCAAGGGTTTTACCCATTTGTCTCCAGGCATCCTTAACGTCTTCATCGGCACACCAGCCGATAAAAAAATCCACTTCCTGCCTCCACCCTAGCACTTCGCTGTCACCGTCAGCCCCCTGGCCCTTCCATTTGGCATAAAGCTTCGCAGCCTTATGCATCTGGCCTACTGTTCTACCCAGATTCTTGGAAAGACCGTTATGGTAATCCATATGGTCTATGGATTGACCGTCTACCTTATCCATGACGTATGCGATAAAAGCCTTGTCTCCATGGCTCGCCTGCTCAAATATATGTCCTTCTGGGTTTCTGATGGGGTGAACAATCGGAACGCCCTGCTCACCACAGAAATGAACAAATTCAAGCCTTTCCGATGCTTCCTTAAGTCCGATTTCCCTCTTTTCACCCTCCATGCCAAGGATTTTTAACGCATAGGCCTTCCCATCCTTTGTGAAGGAATAGACTATGCCGTCTGAAAACTCTTTGCCGCCGCCAAGGTAGGCTAATTCCTTCCTAGTTGTTCCAAAGGCATGAGCGAGCTGACTGACAATCTCTTCTGGTACTTGTATCATTGACTGAACCTCCTGTAGATGTGTAATAGCTTATAGTAAAAGCATAACATCTCGTCCTTGACAACTGCATGTCATGGATTCGAGGCTTGATTATTTCTTCTTGCCAGTCTGGTTTCACGGCGCTTTTGAGCCTCCTCGAACTCCTTCTTTTCTTCGTCTGTTTCAAGCAGCAGCCCTGGAACGGGATGGGGCCTGTTATGCTCATCAAGGGCAACAAAGGTCAGAAAGGCTTTATTGGTAAACTTGCTTTCGCCCGTAAGATAGTTCTCCGAAAATACTTCGACTAAAACCTCCATGGAGCTTTTACCCACCCAGGTGAGACGAGCCTTTAAAACAACCATCTCACCCAGATGAACGGGGTGATTAAAGTCAACACTATCAATTGCTGCCGTTGCCACGATGGACTTGGCATGCCGCGACGCCGCCATGGCCGCAGCAATGTCAACCCAATGCATTAAGCGCCCGCCGAGAAGATTACCAAGCAAATTGGTATCATTTGGGAGCACAAGTTCGCGCATTTCAACCTGGGAGTCAGATATTTTTTTCGTTTCCATATCATTTGCTCCTGTTATTTTTCTATGATTATATCCAGCTTGCCAGGGATTGGCAAAACAATTTTAAGGAAGGGTTTATTTATAGTAATTGCTAAGAACATCAAAGCTGTAGCCTTGCTTTTTAAGCCCCTCAATAATACCCGAAAGGGCCATCGCCGTATAAATCTTGGTGGCGTCGTCGTGCATCAGGACAATAAGCTGCCTTCTGTGTCCTGTCCTTTCCAAGACATTTTGAGTGAGTTTATCCACGATTTCGTCGACTGTTCTACCTTTAGAAAGGTTGAGGTCCGTATCTGCCACGCTGACATTCCAATCAAAATAGGTGTAGCCGTTCATAGCTAAAAACTCAGCTCTGGGGCTTACAACAGACGCTTTTCTGCCACCGGTTCCACCTGGAAAGCGGTAGAGCTTTGTGGTGTAGTGGAATCTTTCGTAAAGAAATTGATTTGCCTTATAAAAATCTGTTTTAAAAAAATCCAGGTCTTTGGTGTATAAACGTTTTGTATCATGTGAGAAGGAATGGATGCCTATGTCATGCCCTTCATCAAGGATTTTTTTATAGACATCGTCTATACTATCATGGGGTAAAGTAAAAAAGGTGGCCTTAACACCGTATTTCTTAAGTGTTTCAAGATTTTTCAGCGTATTGTTGCGTGAGGGGCCGTCATCAAACGTTAGGTAGGCCCATTTTTGTTTATGGTTGGCCGATTTTGCCTGTATGTCCGCCAGCCTTATATACTCATCAATCTGCTTTTGATACAGGGATGAGCCCACAAGTGTTGGCTTGGGAACAGCCCCTTCTCCTTCTACCATTGAAACAGGTGTCTTTTGCACAACAGGCGGGATTGACTCTGTTACCAAAGGCTCGGGCTCAATCTGTGGAGCCATTCTGATGCCTGTATTATGGGAAAGCAAGGCCCCTACCCCAAAAAGAAACGCAAGGGCCAAGCTAGCC
>JAOABT010000565.1 GCA_026418215.1 Clostridia bacterium
CTATTATCCCACGCTTATGGTCCCCCGTGTGATTGAGGGCTGCAAGGAGCACCAGGTTGCCATTCATACCTGGACGGTCGACGAGCCCGAGCACATCGCTTGGTTGATACAATCGGGCGTTGAGGCCGTGATCACCAATAAGCCGGATATTGCCCTCCAGATTCGACAAAATGTGACGAAGCACTACCCAAGCTAAAGGCGGTTGTGCTAGGATTATGGTTGTAGACACTTAAGAATTCTTCAGAAGGATTAATGCAACATGAAGCTGAGTGAACTTCTTTCCTTTCGTGAGATCACCCTTCAATGCCATGACAACCCCGATGCCGATGCCATAGGGGCAAGCTACGCCCTGCTGCGCTACTTCCAGGCCAAGGGTAAGCCTGTCCGTATTGTTTACAGCGGACGGACACAAATCACCAAGCCCAATCTCCAGCTCCTTATCAAAGAGCTTCAGATTCCCATCGGTTATGTGGAGGATTTAGATGTCCCGGGTGTTTTGGTCACCGTGGACTGCCAGTATGGCGCAGGCAATGTGACTCGCCTCAAGGCAGAGCATGTGGCCATCATTGACCACCATCAGCAAGAGGCTTTTGATATCCCGCTATGCGAAATCAGAAGCTTCCTGGGGAGCTGCTCCACCTTGGTTTGGCAGCTATTAGAGGCCGAGGGCTTCAGGGTGAGGGAGCACCTGGACATCTCAACCGCCCTTTATTACGGGCTTTTCAGTGATACAAACAGCTTTACCGAGATTAACCATCCTGCCGACCGGGATATGCAGGATTTTCTCGAATATGACTTTAATCTTCTCCGGAGGCTCAAAAACTCCAATCTCACCATAAAAGAGCTTGAGATTGCAGGTGTTGCCTTACTAAGAAGCACCTATAATGCCGTCAACCGATTTGCCGTTATCAAGACCCATCCTTGTGATCCTAATATTCTGGGCTTCATCAGTGATCTTGCCATTCAGGTAGACTCTATTGATGTCTGCATTGTTTACAACGAAATGGCTAACGGCATTAAATATTCGGTGAGAAGCTGCGTGAAGGAGGTCATGGCCTCGGAGCTGGCAGCCTATCTGGCAGAGGGTATTGGCTCCGGCGGAGGACATCTGGACAAGGCCGGCGGCTTCATCAGCCAAAGCGAATTTAACAGGCAATTTGCAAGCATCAACACCGAGGAATACCTTTTGACGCGGCTTAGCAAATATTATGGCAGCTTTGAGGTTATCGACTGCGCGACGGATAAGGTAGACACCAAGGA
>JAOABT010000589.1 GCA_026418215.1 Clostridia bacterium
GCATGTACGCGATGTATTTTCTGTTGTACGGCCAGCCTTCGGATCTGCCAACAGCCCTTTCCATGAGTCGAGACGCATTGTCCTCGGAAACCAACAATGCTTATATTCAGCATGTTTATGCCTACAGCCTCCTTTTCAACAACCAATACGACGATGCCGTTGCCCAGCTGAAGGCCATGTTCAAGAATAGTGTGTCAAAGCCTGAGAGTGTATTGGACGATCTTACCCTTTTCTCCTCACTTAAGAGAGAGGTGCCAAACCTTCAGGAGCTTACGGCCTTTTTGAAGGCCGGAGGCTAATGCCGCATCATCATGATGATGTGCTGAACAGGTTGTTTTCACGGCTACTGGTAGCATAAACGGTATTACTCACACATGATAAGGGAATAAGTCCTGAACCTTAATACTTTGAAAGTAATTCATAATAAGACTTGTTCCGGCTATCGGCCTATCACTCAAGACGAGGGAATTGAGAAAGCTTTGGGTGATTCGTTCATAGGTATATACGGTGACAGAAAGGATTAAGGGGAGTTTTATGGAACGTAAAAACCTTAGGCGTTCAATTATCATAGTGATGATAACAGTTTTGATGCTTGCGGCCCAGGGCTGCGGAAATGCCGGCGAGCAAAACGATTCCGACACTCCCTCCTCTAAAGCCAATGCAGGCGGAAAGCTCACAGGCAAGGAAAAAAGCGCTGTAAATGCCTATGAAAGCCTTGTCATCAATGGCTACGACCTTCCCAAGGACAGCTACGTCATAGAAAAGAGAGGCGGAAAAGCCTATATCCTCATGCCCTTGGATACCGTCAGCTATTCCTTTTCAATTCCGTACTCGACATCCACCTATCCCGACATTTCAACAGACAACGGCCAGATTTCTATTTCTTGGACCAATAACAACGAGGCTATTGTTAAGATTGATATGGTGGAAGGCAGCCGTGAGGCCTACGTCAACGAAAGCAATGAGCCCATTGACATGGGAATTGCTCCTAAAGCCATCAACGACAAGCTTCATATCCCCATTAACCTTTTGGTGGATGTCCTTCAGATGAAGGAAACCTACGATCAGACCCTTGGCGTAACCGTCCTCAGCAATAAGGACGACTTTCTAAAAGACCTGCTGGTCGGTTCATGGTCCAACACGCACACCGACCTGTTCAACAGCTTTGCAGACGCATCCGGGCTTCAATCCCTGTCATCCTACGTGATGGCCTACCGCTTCGAAAAGAACGGAACCTACCGGCTGCTTATGGCGGGGGCTGGAGGCTTTGAGGATGAGGTCCTCCAGTGCTCGGGCAAATACAAAATCCTGGGCAACACCATCGTCTTTTATAATATCCGCGAAACACTTTCAAAAGGCACCCCACTCAAGACAGTCCATAAAAACAAAAAAGTGGAGAATCCTTCTTATGAATTCATCTCGATGATAATGCGATTGATATCGGGGGCTTCTGGCTTTATAAGAATTAGGTTTGGTTAAACAGTGTATTGCATTTCTGCATAGAAAGGGAGCTCGTATTTAGAGCTCCCCAAACCATTCTTAAATGCTGTTTTGTACCATCAATAATAGTCATCCTTACAGGCTGCAGTCAACATTAAGTACAGTGCTTAAAAAAAGCCAGATACTAAAAATCCATCACGTTGTCAGGCCAGAGGCGCTTTCATTGCCTCATCACGGTTTCTTTCAGTCCAGCAGAACCTGGATTGTCTAGCCGTGTTGCTGTCAACCCAGCGGAACCTCGATAGCAAGCCGCGTTCCCTTTCCCGGTGCGGATTCTATGGAAATTGTTCCGCGGATGAGCTCCACCCTTTCTCGTATGCCTTCAAGTCCAAAGCCGCCCTTCAGCTTTTCTTCCCTGCCAGCCTTGGGTTTGTTTGTATCAAAGCCCTTGCCGTCATCCAAAACAACCAGCGACAGCCTGTCCGGGGTTACCTTGACATCGATCTCAACCTTTTGAGCCTCCGCATGCTTCTTAATGTTTGAAAGGGCCTCCTGCACGATGCGATAAAGCGTTGAGGTAAGGTAATATTCCAGCTTCTGATCCTCTCCCCTGCAGCTTAAAGCAACAGGAAGGCCTGTATTGGCCTTGAAGCTCTCCACATGCTGCTCGACCGCATAGAAAAGTCCTTCCTCCAAGCAGGAAGGTTTAAGATCATAAATGATCGTCCGAATCTCCTTTACAGTATTCTGAATATTCGTTTTAAAGCTCGTCATCTCAGCTTCGAGCTGGGCAAGGTTCCCCTTCTGAAGGTAAGCCTTGCAAATCTCAAGCCTCAAGGACATGTTGGCAACCATTTGAGCAGGGCCGTCATGAATATCCCTGGCAATTCTCTTGCGCTCCTCTTCATGGGCCTGAAGCACCTTTCGGTTGGCTGTGACCAGCTGCTTGTTCTGCTCCACGTAATCCTTCAAGAGCATTTCCATATGCCTGTAAAGCTGGTTGTTTTCCAGGGCGATGGCCGCCTGACCCGCAAGGGAATTCATGATCATTTCGTCATTGTTGTCAAAGCTCAAGAGCTCCCTGCCATAGTGAGGGCTTGAGTAATCAATTTTCTTATTGCGCTGCTTCTTTTTATTAATAAGCTGAACCACGCCAATGACCTGGTTTTCGTGATTCTTCATGGGAATGGCCAGGACAGAGCGGGTCACATACCCATTGTTCTCATCAAAGCTCTTATTATGCTTGTAATCTCTGTCGGGGCCTATGGCGTAGGCGTCATCAATTCGAAGCGCCTCTCCCGTTACCGCTGAATAGCCGTAGATACTGCTTTTCGTGACAGGTGTCTGGAATTCCCTGTAATCAAAAGTGATGCTTTCATTTCGTGCAATGACAAACTTCAGGAGCCTGTCGGCATCGTCCTGATCTGACAGAGAGGACCACTCTCCGGTTTCCTTATCGACCACCAGGTAAAGCGTTCCCGCATCGGCTGTGGTGAGCAGCATGCTGCTGTCAATGATCCGTTCAAGCAGTTTGAGTGTGTCAGACTCCATCATCAGGAGCTTTCCGATATCATAAAGCTCCTTGAGCACTTCATCAAGCATGGTGTTCTCCTTTTCCAGAATCCGTCGGTTCCCTCTGATTTACTTTGGCTTTAAGACTATTGTATAATAATTATGTCGGTTCGTATCGTTTTTTTGATTAGAATAAAAACAGCATCGGAGAGTCTATGATTTGCTACCAATGCGGTCTTAAAGTGAATAGCGTTGATGACCCTGAATGCAAATTCTGCGGAGCCAAGTTCTCTGTAAGGTGTGGTACGTGCGGGTCTCCAAATCCCTCCCCGGCTAAGTTCTGCTTCAACTGCGGCGTAAGGCTCAAGGGCACCGGGGTTCAAAGCTCTGTGGAGAACTTTGGCACGCTTGTGGAAAGCCGCAGGAATGTGGCCGTTGTTTTCGCCGACATTTCGGGCTTTACTGCCCTTTCCGAAAAGATGGACCCCGAGGAGGTCCGCGAGCTTATCAACGAATGCTTTAATTATATCACACTGCCGGTTTATGAGCTTGAAGGAACCATTGATAAGTACATAGGGGACTGCGTCATGATCCTTTTTGGCGCTCGCCAGTCCCATACTGACGATGCTAGAAGAGCTGTGGCCTGTGCCATCAAGATGATGGAGCTGATCCACGATTTTTCCGAGAAAACTCAGGCTTCGCTGGGCGTTGAGCTCAACCTTTCCATAGGCATTAACTATGGACTTGTTGTGACGGGCAGTGTAGGAAATTACTTTGACCGTGATTACACTGTCATGGGCGATATCGTCAATACCGCCAACCGCCTGCAAACGAGCGCGGGCAAGGGCACCATCCTGGTTTCCGAATCCATTGTAGCCGAGACACGTGACTTCTTTGTGTATTCGGAACCCCGTGAGGTGGCGGTCAAAAATAAGGAAAAGCCCGTTCGCTGCTATGCCGCCTTAAGGATTAATGCTGCTTTATCCAACGAGAACCAGCTCTCCTTCGTCGAAAGGCACAAGGAGCTCGGCAGGCTGAACAAGCTTTCTAATGACGCTCAAAATACAGGCTTTAAATATGTCACCGTGCTGGGTGAAGCGGGTATCGGCAAATCCCGGCTGATCAAGGAATTCATTGAGGGTCTTGGCGCTGATACCAAGAAGATTTGGGTGGAGTGCAGCCCCATGGCCCAAAAGCGCTCCCACAGCCTCATGGCCGGCATGCTGTCAGGCATCATGAATATCAATCCTTCTGACAGCCCCTCCATGAAGCAGCACCGCCTGATTTCCTTCCTTAACTTCATTCTGGACACCTTCCGGGAAGATGAAATACAAAGAAGCGGCGGCTTCCTGGGCCTTCTTTTGGGCCTTAACCGCGAGCCCGATTTCCAAAGGATTTTTGAGGCCATGGACTTTGAAGCTGTCCGCCATGAGCTTACAAAACAGCTTGCAACCTTCTTTAAGCACCTTTGCAAAAGACAAAAGCTCGTCCTTATCGTCGATGATGCCCACTGGGCCGACGAGCACTCGTTAGAGCTTTTAAGCGAGCTCATTCCGCTTCTTGAGCATACGTCCTTTGTCCTTGTCCTGTCAGCTCGTTACGAGCCAAAGGGATTTAATGTTCAGAATATTACCCGTGAACCAGTCATCGTTCTAAATCCGCTTGGCAAAAAAGGCTTGCGCGAAATGGCCTGCAAGCTGTTCCAATGCGAAGCCGTCAGTGATGAGCTCTTTGAGGCTGTTTATCGCATCACTCAAGGAAACCCCTTGTACCTTACAGAGCTTGCCATGGGTATGAAGCGCAAAGGAGTCATTGAAATCCGGGACGGCAAGGCTTTTACAGAAAGCAGCAATCTTGCCGCTCTTCCTGACGGCATCCAGAACCTCTTTCTCTCGAATGTGTCAACCCTTGGCGACGCCGCCTTACGCGTGCTGCAGGCGGCATCCGTTGCCGGCAAGGAATTTCCACTTTCACTGGTGCGTCATCTTTTGGGTGAATCGTCATTAGACGATGAGCTTATAGAATTGCCTGTTCAAATGAATATCTTGAAGCTTCGTAAAATCCACACCTCCTCGCGCACCATTGAAAAGGTTCTGGAGTTTACTCATGAGATAGAGCGCGAGGCCATTTACGGTAGCCTCTTAAATAAGGATAAAAAGGTCCTCCACAAAAAGACAGGAGAATTTATTGAATCAGCTTACGAAAAAGATATTGCAGATTATCTAGAAGTCCTTTCAGAGCACTTTTTAAAGGCCGGTGAGCTCAAAAAGGCCTGCCATTATTTATTTGAGACTGCCTTAAAGCATAAGGATTTATATGATTTTCAGAGTGCCATTGCCTATTTCACACGATACCTGGAGCTCTCTCCCCAAGAAGGCGCAGCAGGTGATCCTTCCCGTGAAGCACAGGCCAACATGGAATTGGGCCATATTTATCATCTTCTTGGGCAGGCTGACAAGGCCATTGAGCATTTGAATACCGTTATGAATAAGGCCCAGAGCCTGGCTCAGATTCTGTCGGCATCACTGTTTACCGCTGAAATTTATAGGGACAAGGGCATGCTGGACGAGGCTCTCGGCCTTTTGGATCAGCTCGCACCAAAAATCCCCACCGACAGTCCGGTTTATGGCCGTTGGCTGCAGCTTAAATGCTACATTCTTCGCATTAAGGGTGATCCCTCTGCCCTTCAGCTTGCCAAAAAATCAGAAAAGCTGCTGCTTCGTGCCAAGGACTACCGCAACCTGTCCGAAACCATGAAGAACGCCGGTCTGATTTACTTCTTCAAGGGTGACATCACCAATGCCCTGAGCTTTATGAACAAGTCCTATCAATACGCTGAGAAAAACAACAGTCTGGATATTATGGCCAAGGTCTCGGGCGACATGGGCATTATTCACTATCAGACGGGTCATATGGAAGAGGCACTTGAATGCTATAACCGCTCCATGGAGGTCTCCAAAAAGATTGCCTATCAGCGCGGCGTGAATGCAGCCTGTGTGAACCTGGGCATTCTGTATCTCGATAAAGGTCTTTTTACCAAGGCCAGAGACCTTTTCAACGAGGCGCTGACGCTTTCCCGTGAAATCTCCTCCAAGCTCTACGAATGCGCTACCCTGACCAATCTTGGCGACATTGCCTATGAGCTTGGCGAATACCGTGTGGCTGAGCAGGATTACAGGGATTCTTTAAAGCTGGCGCTGGATATCAATGCCCCCGTGGAGGAAGGCATCAACTATCTGGGACTTGCCAGGGTGGCACTCAAAACAGGGACTTATGATGAAGGCTTTAGTGTCTGTCTTGAAAGCGCAGGCAAGATTTTTGCGGATGCTGACGAAGCAGCTTATTCGGCGGATTATCACATCCTAAGCGGCCTTGCGGCGCAGCAGCAAGGTAGGACCCAGGAGGCTCCGTCTCATTATGATACTGCTACTTGTATTGGTGAAGAATGCAAGAAAGAACGGCGCATTCTCAAGGCCATGCGGTATAAGGGAAGCCTGCTATTGAGTCAAAACCAAGGCGACACAGCGTTGGTCTTATTCTCGGAGGGTATTCCCATCGCGGAAAAGATAGATTCGGATTACGACCTTGCAAAATGCTGGTACGGGCGCTATAAAGTATTAATGGCCATGAAACGGACTGAAGAAGCCCGCATAAGCCTTATGAAGGCTCATGAGCTTATAGGAAGAATCGACAGCTGCCGCTGGACAGCCATTATTCAGGAAAGCCTCGACTTACACGGATAAAGCGATGAGCTTGGTAAGCTTAATTAAGGCTAAAGAGGCTATTCTAATTTTTATTCAGCTTTCCTTGGGCAGTGCCACTCATCGGGTACCAATAATATCACTAGGACTAAAGTCCCAGACCCAACCCAGATTTCTAGGCCTATATCCCTATTTCGATTAAATGTGTGCTGTGCTAAGATTGGAGTAGAGGTGATGAATATGTTTAAGAAGCTGATGGCCATTCTCGTATGTTTATCCATGCTGTTGGTAGCCTTACCTGTTTCGGCAGCGCAGGCCCCGATAAGCCAGGCTGATACCATCCAACCCGTAAACTATTCCACAACGATTGTTGTGACAAGTGCAGGCGGCATTTATCGTGTCGGTTTTGTCACAGTTGAGTTTAAAAAGGACTTCGTCGATCCCAGCCTCCTTCCCATGACGTTTAATGTAACCCTCACTGTTAAGGACGGCGTCGCCGGAATCAACTTCAATCGTGACATTTCCGATTTCAGATCCCCCGTACATATCCGTGTAGATAACTACAAGGGGCTGCTTTATGACGAGACCAACGGCGTTAATGTCACTGTTGATATCAAAAAGCAACAGGACGTTGCCAAGCACTTTTCAAGACATGCCTTCTCATGAGCATCAGGCAGGTATATTCCTCTTCTCATCAAGCTTAACGTTTCACTAGGAATTTAACCCTCCTTCATGTATACTGTCGAGGAGGGTTTTTTATTTTACACTTTCGTAACAGGGGTATTCGCATGGCTTTTCAATATCTGCTCCTGGGTCACCTTTTAGGGGACTTTCTTTTCCAAACCGATACCATAGCCGCACATAAGGTCACTGAGCCCAGATGGAATCTCATTCATGTTGCCTTGGTGACGCTTTGCACCCTATTTTTCGCCATACCTCTAGGCAGTACAGTTATGCTGCTTGTCCTGGCTAATGGTATTTTTCATTATGTCATTGACTGGCTTAAGCCCCGATTATCCAAAAAATATAAGATTTCCGAGCTCTCGGCCTTCCTGATGGACCAAGGAATTCATGTGCTTTTGCTTTTCGTCATTTCACTGTTTGCCAAACAGGCGGGCGCACCCCTGTTATTCATTCCTGAAACCTGGCAAGCCTTGCTTGTAGTGGTTTTTGTGGCTTCCTTCGGTGCTGTTCTAAACCAATTTATCATAAACAAGGTTTCTGAGCGCCAAAAACTCCCCTTCTTTCTTAAGGATGAAAAGGTTTGGGGCATGTTAGTCCGTTTAGCCATACTGGTTAGCCTCTTTTTATGCTGGATGCTCTCACCTTTCTTCCTGCTTTTACTCTTTCCCATCGGCGTTTCGTCCTGGAGGCTTTTTGTGCGGAAGTGGGCCGTCTTCATGACCCCGCGTCACCTTATGATAAAGCTCATGCTTGATTACTGCATGGCTTTCCTGGGCATCTGCCTTTCAATACTTCTCTTCCCGGCATTGTAGTGGCCCTGCCTCATTGGGGAGTCATGATTGGCGTTATAAACAAAGCTGCTATAACAAGCGTTATAGCAGCTTTTATCATTACTTTTTTTCTTTGTGGAATCTGGTTTATTCCTCTGTGAAGAGTGTTGTAGACAGGTAGCGTTCACCTGTGTCCGGAAGTACGACAACAATGGTCTTGCCCTTGTTCTCAGGCCTTTGGGCCAGTACAGTTGCCGCGTAGGCAGCAGCACCGCTGGAAATGCCTACAAGCAAGCCCTCAGTCTTCGCGATGGCCCGTGAGGTTTCAAAGGCATCGTCGTTCTTGACGGTGATGATTTCATCCAGGATTCCTCTGTTAAGAACCTCTGGCACAAAGCCGGCGCCTATGCCCTGAATCTTGTGAGGTCCCTTTGCTCCACCCGACAATACGGGTGAATCTGCAGGTTCTACGGCTACGACCTTTACACCGGGCTTTCTGGCCTTTAAGACCTCGCCCACGCCTGTTATGGTTCCGCCTGTTCCTACACCGGCCACGATAATGTCGACGGTGCCATCGGTATCGCGCCAGATTTCCTCAGCCGTGGTACTGCGGTGGATAGCCGGATTGGCGGGATTCTCAAACTGTTGTGGAATAAAGGAATTCGGTGTTTCGGCGGCAATTTCCTTAGCCCTTTTGATAGCTCCGGCCATGCCTTCAGGACCGGGTGTCAGAACAAGCTCAGCGCCCAAGGCCTTCATGAGCGTTCTTCTTTCAATGCTGAAGGTTTCAGGCAGACAGATAATCAGTCTGTATCCTTTTGCCGCAGCCACAAAAGAAAGCGCGATGCCCGTGTTTCCGCTTGTAGGTTCGATAATAACCGTTTCCTTGTTTATAAGGCCCTTTTCTTCCGCATCCTTAATCATGGCATAGCCAATACGGTCCTTTACGCTTCCGGCGGGATTAAAGTATTCCAGCTTGCCCAAAAGCTTAGCCTCAAGGCCCTTTTTCTTTGAAAAGTTACTCAGCTCCAGCAAGGGTGTATTTCCAATAAGCTCTGTAAGATTCTTTGCTACCTTCATGTTCTAACCTCCATTTATACCATAGAATTCTTATCAACTTAATATGCTTTCATTATAAATCTAAAGTGCCTCACAGTCAATAACTTCCTGAAAATAAATTAGTAATTCTTATCGGTTTACTCGGTTTAACAACACATAACAAATCCCCAATCTATTCGTTATGTGCTGGAACCAGCCTAACAAGCTCATGCTACTAAACGCAGTTATCAGAAATTGGGTCAAAAATGAAATCGGCTTCGCGAATTTATCTGCTGGTCAACTGTTGCAACATGAGACTACTTTTATTTATGCTTCTCCAAGAGCTGACTAGATTGCGGCAACAACCTCAATCTCAACCAAAACATCCTTGGGGAGCCTTGCAACCTCAACGCAGGATCTTGCAGGATACGGCTCCTTGAAATACTCGGCATAAACCTGATTGATACCGGCAAAGTCTCCCATGTTCTTAATAAACACTGTTGTTTTGACAACGCTGTCCAAGCCTAGATTACGGGCTGCCAGAACGGCCTTCAGGTTTTCGAGAACCTGTCGTGCCTGCCCTTCCGCATCTGTTTTTTCTATCTGGCCTGACTGAGGATTTATGGCAATTTGGCCCGAAGTAAACAGGAACCCTCCGGAAATAACGGCCTGAGAATAGGGTCCGATGGCTGCCGGAGCCTTGTCAGTGGATACGATCTGTTTCATAAACACACCTCTTTCATGGCTTTGAGATATCAATTCTTCTTATACATTTTTTGCAAGAAGCATTCCGTCCTTAAAGCATACGTTCCGGTCTTCAAAAACCCAGAATACCTTCGTGAGCTGGTTAAAGCCCGCTTAATCCATCAATGCTCCAACATTAAGCTTAAGCTTTGTAATCGGGTTTTCCAAAGCAAAAGGCTATGGGTTTAATCGGTTTCCGTATGAACAGGCGCTCATGAGCA
>JAOABT010000013.1 GCA_026418215.1 Clostridia bacterium
AGCCAAAATTTGCAACCATATCAATCTCGTTAAGGCCCTTGGAGACATAGTTTGCGGCTTCGAAGGCCTTAACCTCGGAGGGTGAGCCACCATGTGGGAAGGCGAGAACACAGCAGACATCTGTCTGGCTGCCTTTACATAGGCTTACAGCCAGCTCGATATCACAGGGTCTAACGCATACGGTGCGTGTTTTGAATTCAACGCCCTGAAGAATTTCCTGCTTGGCCTCCTCGCGGGTCATTTCGGGCTTCAGTACGGAATGATCAATATAGCGCGCAATATTAAGCTCCATGG
The DNA here is from genome assembly GCA_026418215.1 of Clostridia bacterium. GTDB lineage: Bacteria > Bacillota > Clostridia > DSM-8532 > DSM-8532 > DTU059. Next base: position 295 of record JAOABT010000013.1, read on the forward strand.
GGCTCCCTCCTATTAGTGAAAAGCTTGGTGCAAGCCTATTATGATTTATTTACAACAATTTTAGTATAGGCTCCCCCCTTATCCGTTGTCAATGAAGAGCGCTGATCAATGCTCGAACCTTCAGCGATTCAGTCAGCTTTGACCGTGCAAAAGGCTAGTGTTTTCCACTAGCCCTTCAGCTCTGACAGTTTATTGCTAAACGACAATTTCACCTGATTTCAAGCTGACATAAACAAGCCAATACCCCCCCATATCCCTCACCGGGCTATCAGTAATGGGAACCCATCTGCAGGCATTTTCAAAAGGCCTGTTGTCATGCTCATCCTTGGCGGGAACACCTATGACATAATAATGGGCATTATTGTCGCCCCGGTAGAGCCCTGCCAGAATATGCTTGAACTTAAAGAGCCCCACGAGAATCTTGGGGTTTGCAAAAACGGGTACATTGACTCCGGACATATACATAATATTGCTGAGCTTGGCAAGATCGGATACCCGATACCAAGAATAGCCCCGGTTTGAGCGTTTAAAGGGTGTGCACACTTCAAAATTGTTCTGAAGGAGGCCTTCAAGCTTGTCAATATCACATCGGCTGCCGCTGCCCCGGTTATCGGGCATACTGTTTCGTTGATTGTTATATTCTGGTATGGGCTGTGCCACCGGAACAGGCTCAGGTGTTTTCTGTTCCTGCTGATAGAGCGGTCTTCCTTGCTGATTGGCTTGAGCAAAGGTTTTATCATCAGCCTGTGTGATGGGAATAGGCTGAGCCTTGGAGTTCTCCTGTGTAACAGAGCGGGGTTTTGGCTCCTCTTGTTTGACAGGTTCTTCTCTTTTAGCAGGCGCTCCTCTGTTTAAAGGCTCCTGCACGCGGACAGGCTCCTGATCCCGGCTAGGCTCCTGAACGCGGGTAAATTCCTCCTGAGGCGGGCCCTTCAAAAGAAGCTGACGAATGCTCTCATCCCATTTGTAGGGCTTGTCAAAGCTTGCAAAAAGCGGAACCCACTTCTTGTCCTGGCTTTCTGCCATAATGGCGGCATACCTCACGGCATCAGGCTTAATACCATTGTTTTTCAGCGTTTCAGCATCTATTTCCAAGCCGTTTTGCATCCCATTATAATGAGATGCCAGCGTACCTGCCAGTATAGGAACAAGCCTTTCGCCCCTGACAAAAATCAAATAGAGCTTATAGGCGAATGGCCCCTGCTTTAAGCCTTTAATATGGAGGGATGCTTGAATTCTGCCTTCCCAGGAGTCCAGCCGAACAAAGGCCTCCGGTGTACTGCCCGCACCAAAGCCCCCGTCAAGCTCTTCCATTATGGCATATTTCCTTGCAAAACCGGACGTTGCCTGCATAAAATCCACCCAATAAGCGTCATCTCTAAGCATTATACGCAGCTCATTGAGAGGATAGACCATTACCCTGTATTTTGATGGGATTCTTTCTACAAGCTAGAAACGGCCTGACTTAGACGGACAAAGTCCTCCAGTGAAAGCTCCTCGGCCCTGCTGCTTTCTTTGATGCCGAGCTTCTCCAATACGGACCTCAGCCCTTCCTTGCCGCCCGAAAGCCACGGCTGGGAGCCAAGAGAATTTAGAAGCGTCTTCCTCCGTTGCCCGAAGGAAGCACGAACCACCCTAAAGAACATTTCTTTATCTATGCCCTCTGTAAAGGGCAGGGAGCGTTTCTTAAGCCTCACAACCGCCGAATCCACATCGGGCTTTGGAATAAAGCAGTTCTTTGAAACGGTGAAGCTCAGCTTGGGATCGGCGTGATATCGTACAGCGACCGAGAGGGAGCTGTAATCCTTGCTGCCGGGAGTAGCCGCCATCCGTTGGGCCACTTCCTTTTGCACCATAAAAACCAGTGTGTCCCATGGGATACCCGATTCTAGAAGCATCATAATGATGGGCGTGGTGATGTAATAGGGCAGGTTTGAAATAACCTTCAAGGGCCCCTGCCAGTTTTTAACCAGGCTTTCCAAATCCACCTTCATCACATCGGCATGAACCAGCTCAAAGTTCTCATATTCCCTCAGGTTCTCTTGTATCGCCGGAATTAAGTGCTTGTCAATTTCTATGGCTACAACCCGGCCTGCACTTTTGGCAAGCTCCACGGTCATAGAGCCAATACCCGGACCAATTTCTATAACCAGATCTTCGGGGGTAACATCCCCTGCCTCCACAATTTTTTTAATAATATTAATGTCGGTCAGGAAATTCTGACCCAGGGTCTTTGTGAGTCTCAGATCATATTTTTTAAGTACTTCGTTGGTGTTGATCATTAATGCTCTCCATTTACCAGAAATCAGGTATCTTCATGTAACTCAAAAGGGCTCAAGTAAAATTTGAGGGGCTTATCTCATAAGCCCCTTCATAGTATCCTTCAATTTTCCAAAATTTATTTCTTGCATGGGTTTTCATTCAGCTTCCAGCGACCATCGCTCTGTTCATTCAGAATGTAAACATTGACGCTTCGTCTTCCCCAATTATGAACCTGAGAAGAGCTGTCAAAGTATAAATCAATGAGGTTTCCTTTTATGGCGCTGCCGATATCTCCTGCTATGGCAAAGCCATAATCAGGCGTTGACCCCGGAACCTCAATATACACCTTGGTGCCAAGCGGAATAATCTTGGGATCTACTGCTATAACGCCTTCTCTCGCCTTTAGCCCTGTATAGGTAATGCCAAAGCCGTGGTCGCCCGGTTTTTTTCCCGTATCCACATAGGACGAGGTGTAAGCCGTTGCTTTCATTTTAATAACCTTGGAGTATCTTACCAATTCACCGCGCGAATTCTTGAAATTCAGTACGGTTCCGTATTCTACGACCTTGTTGACAGGATTCTTGACCACCTTTTCATTGACAAACGCTCTGTCAATGGGCTTCCCATCCTCGTAGGTGATCTTGTAATACTTTTCTCTGATACCGTTTTCGCCATTTAAAACGGTCTTTGTTTCACCGTCATTCATGGTTTTGCTGGGCTTTTCAACCACTGCAAAGGGTATTTGCTCCTGTTCGGTCAGAATCTCTTCCTTGATGCGTATTAACCGGATATCCATGCCAGCTTTAACAGTATCCTTAGGAGAAACTCCCTCGAATTTGTCCAGCGGACCTACGATAATACCGTTATCCCTTATGACTTCCTCAACTGTGTCCCTGTAAGACATGACCTTCCTTGTTTGACCATCGATCCTGAGGTTAACCGGAACTGCTCTTTTTATCGTAATAACATTCATGGCCTGAGTATCCAGTACCGAATCAAGGGGCTTGCTCAGATAGTCATCCTGACCGACTGAAATGCCGAGACGGTCAAGAGCTTGCTTCACATTCACTCCCATGGTCTTCACAACAATTGGCTTGCCATTATCAAAAATCTCAATGTCTTTGCTTAAGTTGGTATACAATAGGACGCCTGCAGTAATTGCGAACGCCGATAAGATGAACAGCAAAGCCAATTGCTTAAGGGGAAGGGCGCGTTTGACGTAGGTAACATATAGTCCGTTCATTCAAACTTCCTCTCCTTATGAAATTGTAGGTTTCGCAGCAACTTATTTGGTATGCTTTCTTTCGTATCTCCATCGTGCGGTTTTTATTCCGCTTTATGTACTTATGGGGGATTTACTCCCTCGTTAAAAGGCAACTGCAAGGCTCCTCTATTTTATATCAGCACTTAAATTTTTGTCAAGGCTTACCATTTTCTAGAGTTGAAACTGAGACTATTACCCACTTTGCGGTCTCAGTATTGTATTGGAAAACCACCTCGATTGTATTCTGACCGGCTGCTAAATCCTTAAAATCCTTTTGCTTATCCTGGTTGATGTTGACGTTGACGATGGCCTGCGCTTTCACAACCAGGTCGTCCCCCTGGTCTGCGATAATGGTAAAGGCCTTCTGGCTGTCGTCTTTGGTTTCTTCTTTAAAAGCTATGTTTTGGACAGATGATAGATATTGTAGGTAGGGGTCCTTATCGTAAAGCTTTCCCCACAGGGCCGCGTTCTTGTCAAGAAAAGCCATGGATTCCTCCAGCTTTCCCTTTGAAATATCCCCCATCCACTGGGAAAGGATATCCTGCAAGATAGGTGCTGAGTAGGTCTTGTACAGGGCAATGGCCTCGTTTTTATCACGGATGTCATCCTGGTTTCTTGTTTCTCTCTGGAGCGCAAGACGTACCTGCTGTTCCAGCTCCGAAATGCGGCTCCTTTGGGCATCATTCTGGTCCTGAAGGGTTTTTATGGACTGCTCCTGCTCGTTGACTGTCGTCTGTAGCGTCCTGTTCTGCCCTCTTAGCCAATCCTGTTCGATTTTGTCGGAATCACGCTGTTTAAGCAGGTTTTCCTTATCCCATAAAAGATAGTTGAGCATTAGAAAGACAAACAGGACCAAAAACGAAATCATGACGATGACAAATTTTTTCATGCCCTACCCCCTGACCTTCACAATGTTTATGCTTCAATCGCTTTAGAGCTTGAACAGGCGGATTGCGTTGGCGGATGTGGCTTCCTCCGCCGCATTATAGCTGATTTCTTTGATTTCCGATATCTTTTCTAAAACATATTTGATAAGCCCGGACCAGTTCCGCGTTCCCCTGAAGGGCTCCGGTGTCATATAGGGACAATCTGTCTCGACAAGAAGCCTGTCCAGAGGCATATAGCGGACAACCTCAACGGGCTTGTGCGCATTTTTAAAGGTCATGGCGCCGCCGATTCCAATATGGAAGCCCATATCCAGGACCTCCTTGGCCATTTCCTTCGAGCCCGAGAAGCAGTGAAAAACGCCCCCTACCTCGTAGCCCTTTTCTGCCCTCACAATATCGAGCACCTCGCGGTGAGATTCTCGGTCATGCAGGATAAGCGGCAGCTTGAGGCTTCTGGCAATGGCTATCTGCCTTGCGAACCAGTCCCGCTGGGTTTCGCGGGGCGAAAAATCATAATGAAAGTCCAATCCGATTTCTCCCCAGGCTACAACCTTCGGTGCCTTAGAGAGCTCGATAAGCTCTTCCAAGGCGTTTTCACCGGAAGCTGAAGCCTCATGGGGATGAACGCCCACCGCAGCATAGACGAACGGGTATTGAGCGGCCATATCGACGCACTGCTTTGAGGTCGCTACGTCGGTCCCTGCATTGATGATATGGGTGACCCGGTGCTTAAGGC
>JAOABT010000067.1 GCA_026418215.1 Clostridia bacterium
GAGCATACCGTGATTCATGCCATCGACCTCTGCGCCCATTTGAACCAATGCCCTTAAGTGCATGTCAATGGGCCGCATACCGATCTCGCAGCCTCCCGGGAAGGTAACTACGGCTTCTCCACATCTGGCAAGAACCGCTCCAAGCATAATGATGGAGGATCTCATACGTTTAGCGAGTAATTCGGGGATGCAGAAATTATCCAAGGTCGACGCATCAATTTCTATACGGGTTCCTTTTTTCTTGATTTTGCATCCTAAAGCAGTAAGTATTTCAAGCATGGTTAAGACATCGTCCAATTCCGGGCAATTCTCAAGTATGGAGGTACCACTATTCAAGAGAGTGGCGGCAAGTATTGGCAATACAGCATTTTTAGCCCCTGGCACTTCTATAATGCCGCTCAGTCTTGAACCTCCGGCAATTATGAGATTGCTCACGCAAAACACCCCCGGAAGCAAAGTATTGAACACATTCCATAATATGCTCCCGGTAAAATGGTGTTACAAGGGGCTCTTTACCACGCTTTGGAGGACTTTGTCCTCATGGTGTCCTTAAGAAGGCCGTAGAGCGACTCGGCTGCATTGCGAATCCCCATCTTTTTGGCGTCCTGTGCCATTTTACTGCGAAGATCCTTATTGGAGATGAGCTTTTGAATCTGACCTAAAAGAATATCCGGTGTGAGCTGATCCTGCAGAATAACGACCGCGGCTCCCTTCCGTTCAAGGGCACGCGCATTGTGCTCCTGATGGTTTTCTGCAACATAAGGCGATGGAACAATAACCGAGGGGACGCCAACGGCAGTGAGCTCGCTGACCGTAATAGCTCCGCCTCTTCCCACAACGAGATCGGCTGCCGCAAAGACCTCATCCATATTAAAAAGATAAGGCTCTATGCGAATCTCAGGCTTTACGGGCACCTTAATCTCCTTCATGACCTTCTCATGATGCTTCATGCCGGTTGAATGAATGAGATTGAAATTCATCTCATCCTGATGTTCATTAACAAGAGTAATCACGCATTGATTGATGTGCTCGGCACCCAGGCTTCCTCCCATGATGGCAACAAGAGGCTTATTATTGGTAAGCTTAAGGCGTTCTCTGGCCCTTTCACGGTCAAGATTCAGAAGCTCTGAACGCACAGGGTTTCCCGTTAAGGAAATACGGGCCTTACCCTTGAATTTGGCCCGGGCCTCCTCAAAGCTTATGGCCACAGTGTCCACATAGTGGGACAGTATTTTATTTGTTACGCCGGGAAAGGCGTTTTGTTCGTGGATAAGGGTCGGTATTTTTTTAAGTGCGGCACTGAAAACCACAGGGCCGCAGACATAGCCACCCGTGCCAATGACGGCATCGGGCTTGAATTCCTTTATTATTTTTCCTATGGCCCCGAAGCTTTTAAGAAGCCTTCCCACTGTTTTGAGGGTATCGAGCGAAAGCTTCCTTCTAAAGCCGCTGACCTCTATAAATTCAATATTGAACCCCTCACGAGGTATGAGCTTACTTTCAAGTCCATTGCGTGTACCGACAAACAGTATCTCTGCATCTGGTTCATGTTTCTTAATTTCCTTAGCGATGGCAAGACCGGGATTGACATGTCCGCCTGTCCCGCCCCCCGAAATAAGGTATTTCATCCTTAGAATTCACCTGCTTTCCTTGTTGTAACGCTGCGCTTGAGGGTCGACGGCCGTTCTTCCTTGGGCTCGCTCACCGCTCGAAGGGTATAGGGTGCCGAGGCTCCTTTTGAGATATTCAAAAGAATACCGACACCTATTAAGAGGAACACCGTGGACGTACCACCCGCACTGATGAAGGGCAGCGGCATGCCCGTTGCGGGCACGGTTGAGGTTACAACGGCTATATTGATAACGGTTTCAGCCGCAATAAGCGAAGTCATTCCAATAGCAATAAGGCTCCCCATCATATCAGGGGCATTCATGGCAATACGGATGCCTCTCCAGACGAAGAGTATGAAGAGCACGATGATGGTCAGGGCACCCACAAAGCCCAGTTCCTCGACTAAGACAGAGAAAATAAAGTCGTTGTGGGGCTCCGGGATATAGAGATATTTTTGGAGGCTCTTGCCCAGGCCTCTTCCGAACACAGAGCCCGACGCAATGGCATAGAGCGAGTTCACAACCTGAAAGCCGCTTCCCTGCTTATATTTGAAGGGGTCCATAAAGGAAAGCAGACGTTCGATACGATACTGGTCGCTGGTGACGATTTTCCAGCCAACCAGCAGAACCGGCACAGCCAAACCCACAAAGTGGCTTATTCGTGCTCCTGCGCAGAACAGGATAATGACCGAAACAAGTGCTGTCTCTTATACACATCT
>JAOABT010000046.1 GCA_026418215.1 Clostridia bacterium
GGCGTGAGGCCATCAATATCTCCATACAGATTTGCAGTGCCCTGTCAAAAGCCCATAATAGGCACATCGTACACCGCGATATCAAACCGCACAATATCATCATGAATTCCGACGGTGTCCCCAAGGTCTCGGATTTCGGCATTGCGCGTTGGGCTTCCAATGATACAGCGACCATGAAAATTGAAACCATAGGTTCTGTTCACTATTCATCCCCCGAACAGGTTCGCGGCGGGTATACAGATGAGAAATCTGATATATACTCTATTGGTGTCACGATATTTGAAATGCTTACCGGAAAGCTCCCTTTTGATGGGGAAACACCTGTTGCGGTGGCACTGAAGCAAATCCAGGATGAGCCGCCCATGCCCTCCAGCCTGAAGCCCGGAATTCCCGCGGCACTGGACCAGATCGTTCTTAAGTGCATGGCAAAGAGCAAGAAGGATCGGTATGAGTCCGTTACTGAGCTCATTAATGACCTTGAGAACGTGCGTACCAAGCCCAATGAGTCGCTGGATATCATCATTCCCAATGTCAAGCATGAGGGCGACAAATTCGTGACCAAGAAAATTGAAAACCTGGGGGTTGAGGATTTGAAGACCAATCAGCCAGACAAGAAGAACATCAAGAAAAAGCATGCACAGCGAAAAATTTGGATGCCTATTCTGTATGTCACTCTTATTCTTATTATTTTAGGCGGGATGGGCGTATTTATTAAAACAGTTTTAAACGGTATTACTCAGGGGCCTGTTAACAGCCCTAAGCAAGTCACGCTGGGAAACTATGTGGGACGTGACATCGACGAGGTTAAGCAGGAGCTGACCCAGAATGGCATTGACCCAGTCAATATAACCTATGAGTTCAGCGAAAATGTTGATGAAAACGTTGTTATTTCGCAAAACCCTCCGGCTGATACACAGATGGTAGTAGGCGGCCTTACAACGTTAAAGCTTGTGGTCAGCAAGGGTGAGGATATGGTTGAAATTCCCCCCGTGAAATTTGAAGATCACAATGCCCTGCGCCTAAAGATGCAGGATGACCTCGGCCTTATTGTCGAGGAGAAGTCGGAGTATAACGAAGAGGTGGGCAGCAACCTTGTCATTCGCAGCGAGCCCGAGGCCGGTACTAAGGTTAAGAAGGGCTCTACCGTAACCCTTTACTGGAGCCTTGGGCCAGAAAAAAAGCCCGTGGTTGTGCCTGATTTGAAGAACCTCACCTATGAGCAGGCTGTCAGCAGGCTTATGGAGCTTAACCTGAAGCTTGGAAAGACTCTGCCTGAAGGCCGCGAAGGCTACCAGGGCAAGGTTATCGACCAATTCCCCAAGGCAGGTGAGACTGTGAATGAAGACACTGCAGTTGACATCACCTTTGAGGATCAAACAACTCCCACAAGCGGTGAAACTACACCGACCGGCGGAGGCCAGGCCACGCAGCCCAGCGGCGAGAACAAAACACTTGTTATTAATCTGCCAGAAGGCTACAGCTTTGGAGATACGGTAAGATTCAGGGCATTTGTCATCGATAATACAGGTACGGAGTATCAGCTTATCGATGAAGCCAGTGTTCCCGTGACCGACTTCCCAAGAACCATTGTGGTTCCGGTGCCGGCAAATGGCGGCATTACCGTGAAGGTCTTTATCAATGACCTTAATGTGCTCGAACAATCATTCTAGGCTTAGGATAAACTCAGCTTCTGACTTAAGGGAAGCTGGGAGAGAGGTGGAACATTTGCCCGAAGGGATTATTCTCAAAGGTATCGGCGGATTTTACGAGGTTCAGGAACACACGGATGACAAGCGTATCTTTACCTGCAAGGTAAGGGGCGTGCATCGCAAAGAGGGTGGTACTACGCCTCTTGTAGGGGATCGTGTTACCTTCAAAATCCTCAATGAGAATAAGCTTGAAGGGCATATTGACCATATACTTGAGCGTCGGAACGCCTTCATACGGCCTCCGGTTGCCAATATCGACCAGCTTGCCATTG
>JAOABT010000049.1 GCA_026418215.1 Clostridia bacterium
GGATAGAGGTGTTCGAGAAAGGACGCTTATTGAGCAGCACCTGCATCAGGCGCTCCAAAATGAAGAGTTTGAGCTTTACTATCAGCCTCAATTAATAGTAGAAACCGGTATGATTTCAGGGTTTGAGGCACTTATACGCTGGAAGAATCCTACACTGGGCTTCATTCCGCCCGACCGTTTTATCGGCATTGCCGAGGAAACCCAGCTTATCATTCCAATAGGTGAGTGGGTATTGAAAACGGCCTGCGAGTTTATCAAAAGGCTTCATTCGGCAGGCTATGAAGACTTAACGATGTCGGTCAATGTCTCTATTGTTCAGCTTCTTCAGGAGGGCTTTGTGGCCATGGTTCTCCAAACGCTTGAGCTGACGGGGGTTGAGCCAAGGCTTCTAGAGCTTGAAATTACCGAGACCATCCTGATTGAATCCTACGAGACCATCGGGCAAAAGCTCAAGATTTTGAAGGATCACGGTGTACGCATTGCCATGGACGATTTCGGAAGGGGCTATTCGTCGCTGAGCGGCCTTAACCATCTTCCTATACATACACTCAAGATTGACAAGGTCTTTATGGACAGCATACAGGAAGAAAACGATGACCAGACGATTGCGGACCTTATCATCCTGATAGGTCGCAAGATGGGTCTAACGGTTCTGGCAGAGGGTGTTGAAACTAAGGCGCAGCTTGAGTATTTGCTGAGACACCATTGCCTCATGGCTCAGGGCTACTATTTTAGTAAACCTCTCCCAGAATATGAAACTCTGCAATTTATTCGAAATTTTGTTGAGCAAAAGGCGGTTTGACCGCCTTTTTTTACATAAAACGGGTAAATACAGAGTAAGACTAAAAGAACTGGGTGAAGCAGGGAGGCTTTTCATGAATATTTTTGATATCATTGGTCCTATTATGGTAGGGCCGTCAAGCTCCCACACTGCCGGCGCTGTGAGAATAGGAAAAGTAGCGCGCATGATTCTGGGTGAAGAGGTGAGCGAGGCCAGAATTCTTCTCCATGGCTCCTTTGCCAAAACAGCCAAGGGCCACGGCACCGACAAGGCTATTCTTGGAGGTCTCATGGGCTTCGATGTCGACGATGCCAGAATTAGGGGGAGCCTTTTAATTGCCGATGAGCACCACCTTCGGTATGAGTTTGCCATAGCACACCTTGGTAATGTTCACCCTAATACTGCAAAGCTTGAGATTACAGGCGTTACTGGCAAAACCGCCAGCGTTATGGGC
>JAOABT010000142.1 GCA_026418215.1 Clostridia bacterium
GCTATATAACACTCGATATGAGTCATTTGAATTAAAACCAAACTGAAAGCCAGTAAGGGTGAGATTTGCCGAAAAGCGTTTTGCTATACGGCCAACACCAACGACCACTGTCTGATTGATTCTTTTAAGGGACCTTCGGGACCCTTTTTTATTACGCATTTTACATGGTTTTTCCACACTTTGATAGACAACAGTAAAGCAAAAAATGGAAATTAAATGGTAAGATATCAGTAGAAGATTTTTCAAATTCATCCATGAGGAGGTACTACCCGTGAATAGAAAGAAAAAGGTTCAGTGTCTAATTCTTACACTTGCAATGCTGATCTCCATCATGTCATTCAGCGCTTTTGCCGACACTCCCAAGTTCAGGCTTGAGGGAAAGGTGGTTCTGCCCGGATCGGACGTTGCACCGGAAGGCGGGCTCGCTGTTACGCTGGAATACCGCTCCGACAGCGGTACCCTGGACACCACGGACGATACGATTTCAAACTATGTCATCATCCTGCAGAAGGATGCCCATGAAGCTTCCTTCTCCTGGGATGTCCCCTTTACCCTTGTGACAGACAAGTCCCCCAAGTTTACCCTGACCTACACCATTCTGCCCTCGACAAAGTACTGGGATAGAGGCTACTATACCTTGGGCGGCATACAGTATTACAGTAACAGTCAGACGCATTTTCCGGAGGGCTCTGTATCCGGGCTTGTCATTACGCCCCTCCGGGCTTCCGAAATCTCTGGCTGGGTCTGCCTGCCTTCCTATAGTGTCACACAAGCGGCCGTCGAGGTCAGTGTCTCAGCCAAAACCGCCGGAACCTTGCCCGATGCCAATGATGACTATGAGGCAAGAACAAGAGTCACGCTCACAGGGTCTGCCATAGCGTATAAGCTAAGGGTGCCTGCAATCACCAGTTCAGCAGCCTATCTTGTATCCTATGAAACAAACACCTCGGAATACGAGAAACAGGGATGGTATAACGTGACAGGTACTGCCATCACCTCATCCGCTGCAACCAGGGTTGATGTGAGCGGTGGAAACCGCTCTGATATTAACTTGGTACTCGTTAAGAAGATCCTCCCCCCTGTGCCGCCACCTGTCCCCACAACACCTGCTGCAATCTCCTTTGATCTTAATGGTGATAAGAAAGTAGATGTCAAGGATCAGGTGCTGGTGGCCCAGGCCATGGGTTCAAAAAAGAAATACAGCCCCGCTTTTGACCTTAATAAGGATGGCGTCATCGATGTTCGGGACCTCATGCTTATAAAAGCAGAAATTGAGAAGGCCAAGACCCATTTTCAACCGACCGTTAATCCAGTCGTTGAGCCCATTCAAAAAGTTAAGAGCGACAAGGGTAACGGGAATGGCAAAGGGAAAGGCAAGTAAGTAAGCAGATTCGTTTAAATCTCCATAAAGGCTCTAATGACTTTGAGGTGCGATTAAGCACCTCCTTTTTTATGTTAACATTACCGCTAATTGTTGCAACATGACAAGCACAGCCGCATAGAATTGAATGCAGACGTTTTATTTATAAGGTGAGAATATGCCCGACAACTATAATATGTTCGACAGGATGCAAGGCAACATAGCCAAGAAAAAGCTTGAGAAAGCTCTTGAAATGCTAAGGAATGAGAGCCCTCAGGAAATCAAAAAGAAACTGGGACAAATGGATACACGTGAGATGCTCGACAAGATGAACGAATTTGACGCTCAGAAGCTCAGACAAATGGGCATTAATGTGGATGAACTAAAAAGCAAGGTTACTGACAGTGATTTTCAACGTATCGCTCAAATTTTGGGCCCCGACGGCGCCTTGATCGTTCAAAAACTGAAATCTATGCTGAAGTAGACTGGAGGCGGTTTTATGCCGGACGATCTTGACAAAAAGCTGAAGCAGATTGCTGATATGTTTGGGGTTACGGACACAAGTAATCTGAAAAATATTGTTGAGAACATTATGCCGTCCGCCTCCAATACCTTCAACAGCAGTCCCGCTCCCGAGGCGGAGAATACGGCCCCCTATGCCAATGTACCTGCAAACACTATGAACAGCGGACGCGGAGGCGGCGGGATGGATTTAAACTTCCTGTCCAAAGCCAACGAAATGCTCAGCGCGTTCAACAGTGTGAAGGATTCCCGTATCAGCCTTTTAAATTCAGTTCAGCCCTTTTTAGGAGCCCAAAGGCAGCAAAGACTTAACGGCGCCGTACAGCTACTTAAGATTATTGCAGTTATAAGCTCCATTGCTCCTTCAGCCAATAGAAATATAAAGGGGTGATTGCAATGGAACCTCGCGGACTGAGCGCTATACCGCTTCCTTATGAGGTGGACGACGGCCCCCATCATCAGCACGTTCCGGTATATAATGGCGGTCCTCAGTTTATGCCCCCGTTTTTAAGGAGTATGAAGCAGGATGACATCATCCTCATCTTCCTAATCGTCCTGCTTTTAACCGAGGGCAGTCAATGTGACTATCTCCTTATCGGAATTTTAGTGTTTGTGTATCTTGCCGGCATAGAAGGGAGCCCTTTAGGATTTTTAGGACTTTAAGAATGTATAATTTTTGACCTATTGCAAAAGCTTTTTCATGAATTCTCTTAAAGGAGGTACTCATGAAAAGGCACACTAAGATTGCATGGGTCTATTTTATTTTCCTGTCCATGTTGACTGCGGGCTTCCTTTTATCCAAGCAAGCGAACGATTACAAGGATTTCAGCAAGGCGGCCGTCTCTTATTACGGCTCAAGCGGCAGAGAGGTTCTGCAAATCCAGAAGAGACTGCAGGCCTGGGGATATTACAAAGGACCCGTCGATGGAAAATATGGCTATCAGACCTATCAGGCAGTGCGGTATTTTCAGAGCAAGAATGGGCTGGCCGTGGATGGTGTGGCGGGAAAAAGCACGCTGGCAGCCTTAGGACTGCCCACAGGTACCAGTACGGCCCCTGCTAACCGAGATGTTGATCTATTGGCGCGTTTAGTTTACGGAGAATCTCGCGGAGAGCCCTACGAAGGCCAGGTTGCCGTCGCCGCGGTTGTGCTGAACCGGGTAAGCGACAGCCGCTTCCCAAAAAGCGTGGCTTCGGTTATTTATCAGCCGGGTGCCTTCGATGCGGTCGATGACGGCCAAATAAATCTTACCCCCAATGACACGGCCTATAGAGCGGCCCGTGATGCCCTCAACGGCTGGGACCCATCTTACGGCTGCATCTACTACTATAACCCTGCAACGGCGACTAGCAAGTGGATTTGGAGCAGACCTATCATTGTGAAGATCGGCTCCCACAACTTCTGCAAATGACTGGACTATTTAGAACCCGCATGGAGTGAGCTGTCCCCCGTTTCAACAATTTTGCTGACGGGCTTGTACTCGGTATGATAAAGCTCAATGCGGTCATTGTCTATAATTCGGCTCACATAGGCTGTAAAGCCGGGGATTCCTTCTGAAACAACCCTGCTGTCATTCTTGGAAAGGGTCGTGTTCACGCTCGTAATAACAGGCGGCGGAACCTGATCCTTTTTTTGTACAATCATAATTCCGCTCTTGAGCTCGCCGGAAGAGATGGCATAAACATGGATGGCCTTGTCCTTAAGCTCCGCCAACAGCATGATGGGCTTTCCCGTATTGTTCTGCATGGCCAGATCGCCTTTCTCACCGCGAATAACCGCTTCAAGGCCGGTTTCGGTATAAGAAACACTCTGTTCGGAAGGAAGGCGATTGGTTATCTTTATACCTTCTATAGGCAGCAAGGCCTGATAAACAGCTGATGCAACACGGTTAAGAAGGTCTTTTTGCACATCAGAAACAGCCTTGGAGAAATCTACCCTGGAAGCTAAACTAAAGCCCTGACCATCCTCAGTAACACTACCGTTTATGCCGTTAATAAAGGCCTCAGCCTGGCTTTTAAGCTCTGCCGGGATAGGAATGACGGATTGAGCGATAAGCGTGGTATAAGGCCCTCCAGAGAGGCTCTGCGCCTTTGTTGCTTCATAAAGAGAACTATCCGTAGCATTAAGGGCGATGGGTGTCTCTGAAAAGGATGACATGCTTGCATTGATTAATTGCTCTATGTAGGAGTAATTGACTTTTCGTCCCTCAACTGCGGGATTGCACTTGAGCTTGTCACCTTCAACCTCATAGCTTTCCTGAACAGCCTGTGTTTCGTAGCCTTCCAGGGTTGCCTGAAGCCTATCCACCAGAATACCGGAGTTATAGGTGAGTACCGGGTCAATACGTATTGCATCGTCCCCCGAAAACAACGCTTTCAGACCGTTCTGGGGAGCGACTTTAAATAGGGCTTCCATGGTCTTTTTTGCATCAAGGGTTACCTCAATGTCCTTGTAAGGGATATCCACAACAGCGCCATCCACCTTGAGGTGGATAACAGCTTGCTCAATTTTTTTATTGAAATAGGAAGTCAGCTGCCTCTCGATGTCGTCTGCGCTATTGCCTTGCAAAGCCATATCTCCCACATGAGCCTTGGACGCAAGGACATCGACCTTGAGCGTTGAAAGGAACAGAGCGCCTGCCCCTATTCCCAGAAAGGCCTGGAGTGCTATAAGAAAAAACCAAAAGGACTTTTTTAACGATTTCATCCTTAGTATCATCTCCACAGAGGAAAAGCTTGGGTTATTAAAACCGGGTCAGGAACCCTGACCCGGCAATGCTTTTATTCTTCGTAATTCATGACTAATTCAATCAGTTTTCCGTTGGCCTTAACATCCTGGATCATTTTGTCGGTGATAACCTCTCCTGCATTGACCAAAATGCTGCCTGATGTATCATAAATCGTCTTGGTAACCTTTTTTCCTACCAGATACTGGCGCTGCCTTGTTTCAAAAAGCTCTGTCGCATTGGGTGCCGCGTCTTCTTCGGCATTTGGTGCAGGGCTTTGGTTGTCAAGCCGGTAGTCCGCCTCATCAATGGACTGTAAATCCTTGGGAGCTTCTTCTTTCGGAAGCTCAAGGCCTTCCTCTTGATTAAAATCTATCTTGAAAAGATCGTCCTTGTCAGCCTCTTCAGATGCCGCGGGCTGAGCTTCCGAGACCGTGCGTTCCTGAAGCTCAGGCTCTAAATTAGAATTTTTTTTTTCGTCTACTTCAATCCCTATGGCACTGGGTGTCTCGGTCAAACGCTCGATGACGTCATCCTGGACGACGAGCAGGTTTTTACCAAAGGTAATAATGCTGCTTCTTGGAATAATGCCTGATTTTGTTTCACTCTTTGCGGGAACAAATTCCACACCGGTAATGTTGTAGTTCTCGTCCTCGTTGATATAAATATCACCGGTTTCACCTACAAGACTTCCCTTCTTGGTGAGAACACGAGTACCCCGGACTGTGATGTTCTTCTGCATGAGTTCAATCGCTGCGGGGATTTTCACAATATCGCTAATATCGTCAGGCTGCTGAATGGTTAAGGCATATTCACCAATACCCAATACTCTTTCGGCAGGTATAACGCCGCCGGCCAGTGACCTGATGCCACTATCGATAACAAAAAAGTCAATCGTACCCTTAGAAGCATTAATGATGACGTTCTTTACCTTACCTATTTCATTTCCGTCAAAAATGCTTACTACCGGTAAACCGATAATCTGCTGAGCGGTCTTCATCCTCAGCTACCCCCTTATGTGGATATCCCAAAATAGTGAACAATTTTTATTGTGTAAAAGAAGCATGTTTCCTTTAGAAGCGACGCAGCTAAAAGCCTTATGTCACAAAAGAAACATGATAAATCAGATATATCATATCAGTTAAATCACGCAATATCAATGACCATCCTTCAAAACTTTCAAAGATTTCGTAGAATCTCTTCTTTTATTTCCAAATCCAACATATTATTGTGCCCGCTATTTAAGAGATTATACACCTTTTCAGCCTGATTTGTCATTTTATATAAGGCACAGAGGTCTAGCACCACAAGGGTCTTGAGCTCGTGGTCTGCCTCATGCTCCAAAGCTTTTTCATAGCAAAGGATGGCCTCCTCAAGGGAACGTCTTTCCTTAAATTGCATGGCTGTCTCAAGAAGTGCAGAAAGAGACTCTGCCCTCTGTGGAGCCGAATCATAAGCAGCCGCCGCTTCATCCAGGGTATCTCGTTCATAATTTTCACATGCAATAGCCCACGCTGCTTCTGTCTCTTCTGACGGTGCAGCTTGAGTATGAAGTTCTTTGGTAGCAGACAAAACCCCCACTGACTCGGTTTGAGTGAATAAACCGGCTTCACAACTCGGCTTGATTTCCGCTGCATCAGTTTCTGATAACACTTCATTATTTTTTAGGAGCTTTTGATCAAGCAAGGGCTTGAGAGCCGCAAAGGCCCAGCAGGAAAGCCCTGCACAGAGAATGAATGAAAGAAGCATCCCCGTAAAAACAGGAAAGTACAGTCGCCTGATGAACAGATTGGCCGGCAGCGGAAAAACGCTGGCGCAAGCCATTGCCAGGACTGTACCCGTAATGAGATAAAGCATTCTGCCTTTATCCAGCAGACCCGCTCGCTTCATCAAGATGAAAGAAAGTGCTGCAACCACAAGAATGACGGCAAAAGCGATTAAAGTATATTGAAAATACATAGACTTTTGTTTCACTCCATCTTTTGTAAAAGTTAAGCCCTTAGGATTCCACTTATTATATCGGTCTTAAAAGGATTATGCTTAGGCTATTTTGCGAAATAGCTGTCAATTCCCAGCTTTATTCCCTTTGCAAGCAGTTCCTGATATTCAGGCGTATTAAGCTTTTTCTCCTCGTCGGGGTTTGAAACAAAGCCGCACTCAATAAGCGCTGTTGGAACCTTGAGATCTCGCAGAATGACAATGCGCTCCTTTTTAACCAGTGCTACGCGTTTGTTACTGGGATCTACATTGGCAACAACAGCATTCTGAATGCTCTTGGCCAGGCGCTCGCTTTCAACCGAGGAAGGCGGAAAAAAGGTCTGCGCCCCGGAATACTGGGTATCGCTAAAACCGTTCATATGAATACTGACAGCAATGTCAGCGTTGCTTTCATCAATGATCTTCTTTCTTTTAGTCAGGTCCTGACGGCGTTTATCGGTGATATTGGTGGTGCCGGGGCTGTATTGAAGCGCGTCGGCATCGCGCGTCATGATGACGGTATAGCCATCCTGCTCAAGATAGGCCTTTACAAGCTGTGCAATATGTAAGTTAAGGTCTTTTTCTGCAAGTCCGGAGTACTGGCTGACCACACCCGGGTCTTCACCGCCGTGACCGGCGTCAATGACCACGACAGGCCCGTTATTGCTTTTGGAAGCCTCGGTAGTAATGGGGTTTGCTCCCCCGTCAATACTGAAAATAGCAATGGACAAGAAAAGTATCAAGAGAATAAGAACAGCGTTTTTCCTTTTAATTAATACTATCATCCGTTATCCCATCCCTGCGGCAATCTTTGTACTAACATATTCAGGGAAGGGTTGGCCATATCACAAAAAAACGTGCATGTCCCGCTTGTCCTTTTTTATCTTCTACTTGGCCTTTTTTTCGGGGTAGCCTTGATGCCAAGCTTTTGCCTTAAATAAGCTGAAATAAGGAAATCCTTATGACCGGCAAAATAGCCGATGCCTGCAAAAACCACGACCCAAACGAGCGATAATACGTAATCTACCGGTGCATTGCCCAAGAGCCTTGCAAACCAGTAAAGCGGACCGGTAAAGCCCTGCAGAACTCTCTGCTTTAACACAGCATAATCAGCAGGCACGGCAAGTACTATTAAAAGGACCTGAACCAATACAAGTGGCACAATGCCAATGAACCCATAAAGCAGGCCCTTAAAAGGCGGGGGATTAATGCCGTACTGGGGGCGTTTTTCCTTAAAGGCTAGAACCCGCATCTCAACGTAGACTGAAGAAAAAAGCAAAAAGAACATCGCGAAGGATACATAGGGCATGATGGCAGGTGTATTGTCCTTACCC
>JAOABT010000224.1 GCA_026418215.1 Clostridia bacterium
CTAATCAAGGAGTAGGCGGTTTTCCGCGTGAGGTCCGCGGAGCGTTGAATGGCAATCGGAGCCCCCGGAATCAGGAGCTCCGCGCAGCGTCCTGTATTTCTCACATGGGTCTTTACACGCTGGCCATCAACGTTACAATGAGCGATAAAGCGGTTGGGACGCTCTAAAAATACAGCCTCTTGAACATCTGGGTATTGCATTTCTGCCGTTTCCTTTCAATAGTCCCTATGCTCTGGGGGACAAAGACACTTTGATATTGGCTTATGCCTGATTCGTTGACTCTTGCTGGGCTTTTCTTAGGTTTGATTTTAATACAAAGACGGTTGTTGCACCACCGGAAATAAGTGATAATGCCGCAATGACGCCAAATGCCAGCTTGAAGCCATAGTGCTGGGATAAAAAGCCTACCAGCGGGAAGAAAACAATCATCATGACACTGAAGATCATGGCCTCAAAGGAAAGCAGTGTGGCGCGATGTTCCGAAGGGATGCGTTTATTGATATAGTCCCCGAAGACGACGAACATAAAACCTTCAACTGATGCAAGGATGATCAAAGCCAATGGCTCTGCCCTCGTAAATGCAACTGCCAGGAATAAAAGACCGGGCAGAATGCCTGTCAGCAAGACGACCTTCCTGTCTCCAAGCCGGTTTTCAACCTTGTAGGCACTTGCAGAAACGATCACGCCTAAAACCGATGTTGCGGCCAGTATCAGCCCAATCTGGTATTCTATATAGCCCTGTGATTTCATGAAATTCTGGAAGTAGAAATAAAGGGTCGTATAAAGGAGGGAAAAGACCTCTAAATGCAACACAAGCGGCAGAACACCACGATTATTCCAAACGGCCTTAAGCGATTCTCCCATATGCTGAATAAGTGAGTCCGGTTTTGCCGCTTTCATCACGTTAGGTTCGGTAAAAGTTAGGGAGATCCCGAACGCAGCCAAGTGAATAAACAACGTAAGGATGTAGGCCAGATCATAGCTGATGGTGGCAACGGCACCTCCCGCCACAAGCGAAACCAGCCTTGCAAGCTGGAAACAGACCTCGTTTCGTCCCTTGACCTTCATATATTCCTCCTGCTTTCCGCATTCTGTCAAGGTATCATAGATCAGGGCATCTCCGGCGCCTGATTCAAGGTTGTACGAAAGGCCGGTGAACACAAATCCCAGAGCAAAAAGCCAAAAGCTGTGGGAGGACAACATGATGATACAGCTTAAGAACCCCATAACACGCCCTAAAACCCGTGAAAATCTCCGGCCATAACGATCTGCAATAAATCCCGTAGGCACCTCCATGAGCATGCCGGTAATATGGAAGACAGACTCTAAAAGCCCTATCTGGACCAAGCTCATGCCGCGCGCAGCTAAAAACAGCATCCAGACGCCCTCGGATAACGAAGTGTTTCGGATAAATTGAAAGAGATATTCCTTTTTTATATTCTGATAAATCTTATTCATGACTACTCCTTTCGGTCATAACAAAAAAGGCTTAAAGCAGCTGCTTCAAGCCCTTGAAATGGTACTATCGAAGGCATCCCCACCAGGGAAGTCTTTAAATAGCAGACGCATTTCAAATAAAAAAGCTCAGGCAAGCACCTGAGCGTGAATAAACTTGACTCAATAGCTTACAAATTTTACCATCTATAAGGTTAGCAAACTCCCCTGATCTAACTATTGAATACAATAGCAGACGCTGTTACAGGTATTTGCACCAAATAGCGGCTCTTTGCAAGCTGAACGTCCATAACTACCTCCATACTTTTATAGAACCAGTATAACACCTAAAAGTCGAGTCAGCAATTGCTAAAAAACGAATATCTAAAAAAGCCTGCTGAAGATGAAACAGACCAATCGTCCCATGACTCTGTAGAAAGGGTTGGGCTTTGTCTCAGGTGAGAAATAAACGGCCTTTTGACTGGTCCAGCCCTTCTCCTCCCAATATTTTCTGTCCAGGCTGTCTGGGGCATTGATGGTGGAAAGATACCGGCTCACCTGAAACATGGTGGCTTGTACGAATACGGGGGAATGCATTTTGCCGGAGGCAATATCCCTATAGAAGCTTTGGGCAGTTTTATGAAGCTTTTCAAGCATTTTCTCACGTTTCTTAGGCTTCATGCCTTCAAAGTCGAGGGAATTCAGGGCAAAGCCGTAGGTATACACCTTATTGACTCCCCAAAAAGTTAGGCATTGCTTCACATACTTTAAAACATTTCCAGTGCCCGCACCCGTCGTTGTGGAGACAACAAGTGCCTTTTTGCTGTAAAAGCGGGGCCTGTGGACAATGTAGCAGTATGCCGTATGGTCCAGCAGAGACTTAAGCTGAGCTGACAGCTGCAAGGCGTAGACCGGAGAGCTCATGATAAAGGCATCGGCTTCAAGCATGGCGGTTACGATGGGCTGGACATATTTGGCATGGGGGCAGGTATTCTCACCATTCATAAAACAGCTGAAGCACCCATTGCAAAAATGGGGCAAATCCCTATGTAAGGTGAACTCGACGAACTCAACCGGCCCAAGCCTCAGCATTTCCTCCTTGATAACCTCAACCGAACGGTAGGTGTTACCCTTTCTTGGATTCCCGTGAATAATGACGATCTTCATACTAATTAAGCCTCCCCTTAGTTAACACTTTTGGTTGCTTGAATAGACATTATTTTTAAATAAAAGGGCTTTCACCGTCTCGGATTCTTCCTTAATAAAGGAGGTTATCGTGTCCCAGGTGAGGTATTGATTGGACGACAAGTCCCCCGGTGCTTTATTTTGGTATTGTTCATACAATAAAGCCTGCTTCATCTTATCTATCTCAGAGGAAAAAACAAGCCCGCAAAGGTCAATGCCATGAGATTGCTCCAAAAGCTCCCAAATAACCGGCGTCTGTTCGTAAGTACGGTAAAGCTTATAATCGATCTCTGCGGCTTCCTGGTGCAAAAGGCTTCCGTGAATATTGTTTGTGGGCTGCGTCTGCTTCTCCTTGAAAGGTATCCAAATTTTAATGTTATTCCTGATGTCAGAAAGGATGTGGGCACAAAACCCCAAAATAAAATCCCGATGCATAGAGTTTTGATGCTCTCTGAGAAAATTCAGAACTATTTGCGTCCAATACTCATTATCGGTGACCGACCCCCACTTCTGTTCGAGGTTGCACAAATGTGAAACCTTTTTCATGTCGCTTTGAAAGCCCTCCCGAAAATGAACCGAATCGGGTGCAATAGCCCCTAACAGAAACTGAGCCTTATCAACGATGAGGGTATTATTTTTAAGG
>JAOABT010000281.1 GCA_026418215.1 Clostridia bacterium
ATGTAGCAGCGATGGAACAGGAAATATATGAGCTCCTGTCTCAGAACCTCAATAATGCCATATCGGCTGAGGGCTCGTCTGATCTCTATGGTTTTAAAGTGCGAAAGGTGGAAGTCATCCCTTTTTACAATCTAAGCGAGCCTGAGGTCTTAACCCAGCAGGTGGCTGAGTTTATGAAGTATCGCGCTCCTGTGCAGGTTGTTCAGGAATTCGTTGAGAAAATCAAGCTCATGACGGGGCTAATGAAGGAAAGCGACATGGTTGGCCAAAAAATGGGCCTCGACAAGCTCATGAATGATATCAGAGGCAACCTTGTCAACGTTTATGGGATTCTTAAATTCAAGCTTAACGGCATAAACAAGGACCCAAGAAGGGGAAACACACTGAAAACATCCATTATGTCTACAGCTAAAAGCAATTCCGAACAAGCATCAAAGCTGATTGCAGCGGCCAATCAGGAGGGACCTGGCATCACTGAGGCTCAGAATAGTTACATAGCAATATATCCTGAATATTTATCAGATAAGAAAATAAAAGACGAAGCAGAGTCCAGGGTAAGTAAAATATCCAGAAGCCTCAGTGATAAACAAAGCAAGCTGGCAGCTCTTCAGAAAAAGAATTCAAAAACGACAGGGAGTGCCATAGAATCACAGGCTCAGCAACTTAAAGATGAAATAAAGGGGCTTGAAGAAAACCTTACTGCTGCAAACAGCTACCTTAATACGGCCTCTCAGGATCTCGCTCAATCAGAGCAGAAAAAGGATGAAGCCTACAATCTACTGAACCAGAAGCTTACGCTCGTCATTAACAATCTCACAGAGGCCAAGAGACTGAACAAAGACTCCTTTGAGCAGGTCAGCCGATTATTAAATCATATTGATCGCTATTTAACCCTTCATCGAGATACCATCGCGCTTATCGATTCCTTAGGGCCCGAGCTGGTACAATTGGAAAGCCAGAGCAGTCAACTCATCCAATCCGCCCAATCCGATGACAGTGCTGTTTCCGGCAGGATTAAGGCGGATATGGAAAAACAGCTGACATCAATTAAGAAAGAAACCTTTTCAGCTATTCGCCAGCAGCTTGATTCTAATGCTAGAAAGCTTGAAGCATGGAAGGGAGCTCTTCAGACCTTCTTGAACATCCTTAATCAATCATCGGCAGAAATCGATCTATCTCTTTCCGAAGCTGCTGCCGTTCAAAACCAGCCTGATAATGCCCAAAGGTGCTATAAAAACTATCCCAATGATCAGAATGTGACAACAGGATTTAAGAAGCTCAATGAAGCGCTCAAAGACTTAAATGCCCTGGACAGAATGAAGGAAACCTACGTTGTCCCTGTTTACATACTTGAGCCACTTCCAAATGATAAGGAGCTTGAAGCCTTTGAAACCTGGTTTTTCAATAAATATGGGAATGCCGATGGAGAAAATCCCCCTGCGGTAGTTGAAGATAAGGACCTTAAAGCCATACGCGAGGGAGTCAAGGGCTTTGCGGGAGAGGTTGGAAAGCAGGGATCAGAAGAAGCAGCAACAGGCCAACAACAAGGCGATGGCTCAAGCCAGGGTTCTGACTCAGAGGCTGGAGATAATGACAAGGGTTTGGACATCATGACCCGTTTTTCAAACTTTATGGAACTCCCATCCATCAACGGGTATGTAAGTTCGGCTGAAGAATTGGCTCGAATAGGTGCATCCATACAGGAGGCAGATTCAAGCCAAACCATAAATGAGAGCCCTTTTGATGCTCCGTCCCAGGGTATGGATACTGTTAATGAAACAGAAAAGAACTTCTTTGACTATGAGATAGAGCGTATCAGAAAGCTTATCAGCATGATGAAGGATTTCATTGGAAATCTCGGAGAAGATCTTATTGAAAGCCTTTACATGAATGAATACATTGTTTCTGCCTTTAAAAACGAGACCACAGTGAGTAATATTCTCGAGCATGATATCGGATGGGACAGGCCTCTTGATCAAACCGCCTTTAAAAAGGCCGAGGTTGAATATGTTATTTTCGGAAGCCAAGTTGAAAAGACAAATGTAGATCGATCTAAACGGACGGTTTTTGCCATTCGCCTGGTTTTCAATCTTCTGCATGTCTACACTGACCCTGAAAAGCTTTCAACAACCATGTCTCTTGCCACAGCCATTGCGGGCTGGACAATCTTCGGGGTGCCGGTTGTACAGAATTTCTTGCTGATATCGTGGGCAGGGCTCGAATCTTATCTGGATACCGAGATCCTTTTTAAAGGCGGGCAGGTCCCGTTAATCAAGACAAAAGCCTCCTGGTACCTTCAGCCCGCAAGCTTGAAAGACTATTTAATGAACAATGTACTTGGTAAGCTTAAGAATCTCGCCGTTGAAAAGCTGAATTCAAAAATCGAGGATGCATCGCTTGCAATTGAAGAAACCGTTACAAGCTTTATTGATGCAAGAATTGATGAGGTTTTTGAGCCTTTCGAGACGGCTGCAACTTCATTATCGGCCATACAAACAGATATTGAGAATGATATTTCGAGCTTTGTTACAGACCAGCTTATCACCAGTAACCTGGATTTTTCCGGGTTCGAAGCCTTTACCGGAAGCCTTCCTGATCTTGCTCAAACGTGCATCAAGCAGTTTGGAGAAAAGCTTAGAACCATCTATAAGGACAGGGTTACTGATTTCAAGGAGGCACTTAAAACCAAAATCCGTGAAGCGATTTTTAGGTCTCCGCTGTATCTCGAAATGGTTCAAAAGCTGAAAGACCTTGGCAATAGCGTTATTCAAAAGGGGATAACGGCTATAGAAGGTAAAATCGATTCTGCCTTCAGCTCGACGAACAAGTCTGCGAGTAACAATATTGCCGGAAGGCTCGTAATGATGGACTATATTGATTACTTAAGACTCATGCTGCTCGCTGTGCCTCGAGACAAAAAGGCTCTTAGGTCAGCTGACTTGATGCAGATGAACATGCAAACCGTTTCTGGGAAAAACGACCTTCGTATTGCCAATTATCACACCTATCTGTTTATTAGAGTTGATCTGGATATGAATTTATGGTTCCTGCCCGAGGGGCTTTTCAAGAATAAAGACGCGGGGATGATATCGGTTGAGTGGAGTCAGGGGTATTAATCAGTCGGGAAAACCCTTTAAAATACCTAAAAGAGATGACGAAAGAGTTCAAGCCAAGGTGAACAGAATGTGGCTTGCAAAAGGCAATAAGGGCAGCGCAACGGTAGAGGCTGCCATCGTTCTGCCTATTTTTCTGATGGTCATTCTCACATTTGCCTATATTCTACGTGTGTTCTATGCCTACAATACGGTTCAGACCTCCCTTACCGAGGTTGCGCGACGTATTGGAAATATGAGCTACTTTTATTACGCCTCCGGCTTAAAGGATTATTCAGATAAACTGAACAATAATGCACAAGCCGCAGGAGAAACACTTAATGAGCAGAAAAATACTCTCGTCAACGCCTTTACATCCTTCAATGATATGGTGTCCGGGGTAGGCAGCGCAGCAAATGGTAACCTAAAGTCTTTCGATGATTTACAAAAACTCATTGAAACAGGCACCGGCGCAGGCCAGAATGCCGTTGACGCCTATAAGCTTGTTCAATCAGTAATTAAAGACCCAAAAGCCGAGTTTAAGCTCGTAACAACTCTTTTGGCTCAAGAACTCAATTATAGGGCGACAAATTTTCTTCTTGGTTTGATAGCCAAAGGGGATATAGAAGGCGAGCTTACAAGAAGGGTCAATGCTGGAGAAAAAGACCCCGCAAGCGCTTTGGGCATTAAAGATGGTGTAAAGGGATTGGATTTTTCGGATTCCAGTGCATTTGGTGATACGGAAACACTTGAATTTGTCGTCCGCTACAGTATTAAGCCGCCGATACCCTTTGGCTTGATGCCCGAGCTTAAGCTGACGAATAGAGTGAAGATCATCGCATGGACAGGCGGCAGAGGAGAGTCGGTCAAGGTATCCCAAACGGACAGCCAGGATGAAGCCACAACCGGGGCCAGTGTTTGGGCACAAATGGATACGGACAAGCGGTACTGGGATAGGGGTCTTGAAATTGAGGATCTGGAGGCCGCAAAAATCGTCAATGATGCTACCGGCCGAGGACTGAGCACCGTTACAACGCCTAAAAACTATCCTGTTATTGACGCCTATGCCTATAACTCACAGGACCAGAGCTTGGAATACTATGACGTCTTTACGCTGAATCCTTTCCTGAATACCTATGAAACACGGCCAAATATGAAGGCTTACGAGATTAAACGGCATGGCCTGCGCTTAATGGAGTGCGATAGACCAATAGGTATTTCAGAAGCTCAGGTCAAAGTCATCAAGCGTGTTGTCGTTGTGGTGGTGCCAGAAAATGTGAAGGATTTAAGTTTTGTTGACAAGGCAAAGGAGGAATTGTCGGGCATGGGGATTGAAGTCAGGCTCATAAAGGGTTATGGGGCCTATCAAGAAGCACCGGAAGTAAAAGAACAGCAAACTGAGCAAATGCAAAGTGGTGCAACGCAGGCCGATGAAATGCAATGCTGGAATGAGAAAGCAATGGCAGAAAAAACACAATTTCACTCTGAAAAGGTACAAGAGACAGTCAGAAACAAAGAGCAGAAGCTTCAGGCCAAGTCAAAGCGCATTCAAGAAAGAGAATGCCTGCCAAAGGCTTCGTGAATAACCTAGGAGGACAGGGTATGAATGAAATGAACTCAAGTGGGCTTAAAAAGGAACCATTATATAAAACACTTTCGGGTAGAAGCCTGATAGAATTCACCTATAAGAGCCAGGATGATCTGATTGACTACCAGGCGGAAATGTTGAAACAGAATAAAATCCCTGGACTTATCGGTCTAGAGAGCCTCCGCGTGGATCAGGAAACAAGGCTTACCTATGACATCACTTCGCTTATTCCAATGGTTAAGCTCATTGAAAGAATGGAAATCTCAAGACATACCTTCTTAAGCTTGATACGGCAGATTATTATCCTCATGGAGCGTTTAGACGAATATTTGCTGGATAGTGACAACCTGGTTTTGGACTGTAGTTACATCTTTGCCGCTCCTGAGGATTTTGAACTTTTCTTTATTTATTTGCCTCAAAAAAATGCTGTCCAAAGAAACAATCCTATGAAAACCATGCTCCTTGATCTTATCGTCAACAAGATGCATTTTAGCTCAGAATGTACAGACAATTATGTTCAGCAGATGCTTGAACTTTTGAAAAAAGAGGAACTCGGAACAAAAGTGCTTAAGGAGTACCTCAATAGAATGGCTGCACCTAAGGCGATATCCTACGATAACTCCAAATTGCCTTCTGAAAACCTATTGTCCCACGTAGCAGCCATATCTGTTCAGGCAGATGAAAGCAGCTCAGCAAATTTACGCAGCAGCAGAACGCATTCTGAAACAGCAGGATCAACTTCTGGAAGCAGCACTGCGGCTTACCCGAATGTCCAGGAAAACAAGATAACCAAGAGGGGCATAAACAATACCGTTGACAGTCAAGGGAACCACACAGGTAGCACCCTATCAGCTCCCATAATGCCTCCAAATGCTCCTGCAAAACAAACGATAGTCACCAATCTACTCAATGACGCATGGGAAACGATTAAGGTTGATAAAACTGTATATCCCAAAAAATCATACATTATTCTGGGGTGTTCCATTGCTGCAGTTATAGTGCTCGGCATAGC
The DNA here is from genome assembly GCA_026418215.1 of Clostridia bacterium. Taxonomy (GTDB): domain Bacteria; phylum Bacillota; class Clostridia; order DSM-8532; family DSM-8532; genus DTU059. The sequence goes on from JAOABT010000281.1 coordinate 5,693, forward strand.
ACTTAGCTTCACTGAAACCTTCTCAACAGACAATCCCGACTTTTTCCTGTCTTTAATAGGTTTTTTAATGATTGGAGGCGCTTCGTCCTATCTTGTTTACTCCAAGGTGTTCACACCCGATAAAAGGATTCAGATAGTCGTTGAGAAGCGTGTCAAAAGAGCTGACAGCAGCTTTTCGCCACAACCCGGAAAACCAGTTCCTCCAGCCGCAGAAAAAGCACCGTATCCAAATCATCAAAAAGAGCAGCGTTCTGATCTGAAAGATTCTAGTGCAATACTGAACCCATCTGTGGTTCAAAAGCCGGAATATGTTAACAAGAGCATTAAAGTCCCCATGTCTTCACCGCTTAAGAACGTGGTGCAGGCTAAAAAGGAAGCATCATCTGCCTATCAGGACAGAACGGTCATATTGGATGCAGGAACAAAAACCGCCTCGTTAAAAAGGCTGCTGGGAGCAAGTTCTGAAACCATCCTCATCACACGGCTGCCCTTCATGATAGGCAGGCTAAAAGAACAGGTTGATTATTACCTTGATAATCCTGCGGTTGGTAAAATGCATGCGGAGATATCCAAAAAACCTGACGGTTATTATCTTTCCGATATGAATTCAAGAAACGGCACTCTGGTTGATGGGGAAAGGCTGGAGCCCGGCAAGGAATACAGACTGAAGGATGCGTCAAGAATCACCTTTGCCAATGAAGACTTTATTTTTTCAGAACCAAGAGTATCATGATAAAATAGTTCTTGACAAGTAAAAATGGTGTCTCTATAATAAACTCTAACAATGTAAATACTGAAAACGCATTGATGGAGAATAGTAACGATTCTTTAACGATAAAGAGAGCTGCCGCCAGGTGAAAGTGCAGACGTCAAAGAGTGTGAATCTCGCTCCGGAGCGGACTACTGAAGTAAGGATGCTTATTGTAGGTTGGTACGGTAACAGCCGTTAATTTGTTAGGCATTATCACAATGATGTGCGATGCTGAAAAGAGGATACAGTTTTACTGTATCAATTAGAGTGGTACCGCGGAGTTTAACCTTCGTCTCTTCATAGAGACGGAGGTTTTTTTGTTGCCTTAAAAGCAGCAGAATTTTTAATACCCCCCCAACGCAAACTGGTATTGAGGAGGACATGAAAATGAGTGAATTGTTGAATGTAACCGTAGGAGGATTACTCGAGGGAGTCGCAAAAAAGTATCCTGACAGGCTGGCTGTAAAATATACTGACAGGCCTTTTGAAAGGACCTGGAAAGAGCTTGATGAGGAAACCACAAGGCTTGCCAAGGGCCTTCTCAAAATAGGTATCCAGAAGGGCGATCATGTTGCTATCTGGGCTACTAATTATCCGGAATGGCTTTTGCTCCTGTTTGCAACAGCTAAAATCGGTGCAGTCCTAGTCACCGTTAATACAAACTATAAAATCTTTGAGGTTGAATATCTGCTTCGTCAGTCGGACAGTAAATGCCTCGTCATGATTGAGGGCTTTAAGGATGCCAATTATGCAAGCATCATCAACGAACTTTGTCCCACGTTGAAAGATTCAAAGCCAGGAGAGCTTAGTAACCCCATGCTTCCCTTCTTAAAGCATGTTGTCTATGTTGGCGAGCATGAGCATCCTGGTATGTATAACTGGAAAGAGCTCTATACCATGGGAGAGCAAGTTACTGATGAAGCCTATCAAAAGGTCAACAGTACGCTTACCCCTGATGAGGTCATTAACATGCAATACACCTCGGGAACAACGGGCTTTCCAAAGGGTGTTATGCTGACTCATTTCAATATCGTGAATAACGGTAAATGCATTGGCGACTGCATGAAGTTTACCGAGCAGGATAAGCTCTGTATCCCGGTTCCATTCTTCCATTGCTTCGGGCTGGTGCTTGCCATCATGGCCAGCGTTACGCACGCTACGGCTATGGTTCCTATCGATTACTACCAGCCTGTAAAGGTCATGGAAGCCATACAGAATGAAGAATGTACGGCTGTTCACGGCGTTCCAACCATGTTCATTGCCATGCTGGAGCACCCGGACTTCAAAAAATATCGCTTCCCTAAATTGAGAACCGGTATCATGGCCGGCTCACCCTGTCCAATTAAGGTCATGCAGCAGGTTGTAGACTTGATGGGTATGACTGAAATCACCATTGCTTATGGACAGACCGAGGCTTCTCCGGTTTGTACCCAGACAACGACCGATGACAGCATCGAAATCCGTGTTGCAACCGTTGGTCGTGTTTTACCTCATGTTCAAGCTAAAATTGTTGATCCCGAGACAGGTATAGAGCTTCCTCCCAACACCCCCGGAGAATTCTGTGCAAAAGGCTATAACGTCATGAAGGGCTATTACAAAATGCCCGAAGCTACGGCTCAGGCCATTGATAAGGATGGCTGGCTCCATACCGGCGACCTTGCCACAGTCGATGAAAATGGCTATTACAAAATCACCGGACGTATCAAGGACATGATTATCCGTGGTGGTGAAAATATTTACCCCAAGGAAATCGAGGAATTCCTCTATACTCATCCCAAGGTCAAGGACGTTCAGGTTATTGGAGTTCCCAGCAAGGAATACGGGGAAGAGGTTATGGCCTGGATTATTCTCAAAGAAGGCGAAACCCTGACAGAGCAAGAAGTAAAAGACTTTGTCAAGTCCCATATGGCACGCCATAAGACACCTAAATTCGTCAAGTTTACCGATAGCTTCCCTATGACGGCAAGCGGCAAAATACAAAAATTTAAAATGAGAGAGACCGCCATTGAAGAATTGAATCTTAAAGAAGCGGCATCAATTGAAACAGCATAAGCATTTGAGGTATGATAAAGATAGCCGTAGCCCATTCTAATGCGAAAGGAAGATGGTGAATATGAAACTAGCCTTCTCAACTCTGGGTTGCCCGGGATGGTCTTGGGAGGAAATCTATGCCACCGCTAAGGATTTAGGTCTTCATGGAATTGAAATCAGAGGCATTGAATCTGAGATTTATGCTCCTCATACCAAGCCGTTTAAGCCTGAAAATATAAATAAAACCCTTGAAAACTTAAAAAAGCTTCAGCTTGAAATACCTATGCTGACATCAGCCGCCTATCTCTTTGATGAAGAAAATCAGGAGGCGGCCCTAAATGAAGCAAAGGCTTATGTTGACTTGGCCTCAAAAATTGGTGCGCCCTATATCAGGGTTCTTGGCGATAAGGATGGCGCTCCGGGCCAAAAAGTGAACATTGAGCTTGTAAAAAAGCTCTACACAGAAATTTGTGACTACGCGAAGGACAAGGGCGTCAGCCCTCTTATAGAAACCAACGGTGTTTTTGCTGACTCTAAGGTGATGGCGGCTTTCATTAAGGACGTGAACTGTCCTAATGCAGGTATTTTGTGGGATATCCACCATCCCTTCCGCTATTTCGGAGAGACGCCCGAAACAACGCTTAAATATTTAGACGGACATATCAAGTACCTTCACATCAAGGACTCGGTCATGAAGGACGGCCAGGTGGCCTACAGAATGCTGGGTTACGGTGATGTTCCGGTGCTGGACTGCCTGAAGCAGCTTAAGAAGAACGGCTACGAGGGCTATGTATCGCTCGAATGGCTGAAAAGATGGTGCCCCGACCTTCAAGAGCCGGGTGTGGTCTTTTCACATTACATCAGCTACATGAGCTACCTATTAAGACAAATCTAAGGACGGATGACAATGCCTCGAATCATTGATTTTCATACCCATGT
>JAOABT010000303.1 GCA_026418215.1 Clostridia bacterium
AGATGTGTATAAGAGACAGGGTGCTGACTACGGCGCAGCTTTAAAGACCAAGTTCAACTCCGGTTCCGAACCCGCTGTATTCAACATCGGCGGACCCCAGGACGTTGCTGACTGGAAAGCCAAGCTTGCTGATCTGACCAATGCAAACATCACAAAGAACGTTCTTGATGGACTGCTCACTGGCGTAACCGTTGACGGTAAAGTATATGGTCTTCCTTACAACATTGAAGGCTATGGACTCATCTACAACAAGAACATTTTCACCAAGGCTGGTATCGATCCTAAGAGCATCACCTCCTTCAAGGCTCTTGAAGATGCTGTTAAGCTTTTAGATTCCAAGAAGGCTGACCTCGGTATCGATGCAGTATTTGCACTTGCTGGCAAGGAAACCTGGGTTACCGGTCTTCACCTTTCCAACCTCTACTTCTCTCCTGAATTCGACGGCGATGTTTTAAAGACATATGCTGCCAAGACCATTGACTTTAAGTATGCTGATGCCTTCAAGGCAATGCTCGACCTTCAGAATACATATTCTGCTCAGCCTACCGCTAGCCTTGACTACTCCACACAGGTTGAGAAGCTCTTCTCTACCGGTAAGGTTGCCATGATCCAGCAGGGTAACTGGGCTTATGGCTCTATCGCTGCTATCGATCCCGAGCTTGCTAAGAACATTGGCTTCCTTCCGTATCCTGTTCCTGGCTTCAAGGAAGATTGCAACCCCATTGGCGTTCCTATGTACTGGGCTGTTAACAACACCAAGGACCAGGCCGTTCAGGATGCAGCTGTTAAGTTCCTTGATTGGCTCTACCTCTCTGACGAAGGTAAGAAGATCGTTATGGAACAGTTCAAGTTCATCCCTGCTTACAAGGGCTATCCCGCTAACGCTGTAAGCGATCCTCTGGGCAGCGACCTCCTTGCACAGGCTACCGCCGGCAAGAGCTTCAACTGGGTATTCATGGGCTATCCTACCGACTGGGGTATGGGCAAGCTCGGCGCTGATATCCAGCTGTACATCTCTGGACAGCTCACATGGGAAAAGCTTGTTGAAAATGCTAAAGCTAGCTGGGCTGAAGCAAGAAAGTAAGCTTTAATCAAAAATAAACCAAAGTGCGGGAGCGCTGTAAAAAGCGCTCCCGAATTTATATCAGCCATACTCATCCAAATTCAGCCATTATGATAGGTGGTGCCCCGTGATGCAAAAGATCGAAAAGTTCCATAAGCCCATATTAATACTTCTGTTTGTATCGGTGCTTTTGACCTTCTTGCTGGACTATGCCGTCATTAGCGACAAAGACCATACATATACGCTGACTACAGTGAAAGGGTTTGAGGCTTTAATGGGCTTCAGCCTGAACATGAATAACAGCGTACAATACCAGCAGCCTTCCGCCCTGGCTCTTGTGGGCTTTTTTGCAGCCCTGGCAGGAGGTCTTTACGTCACTTTATCCAAGAAAGCCGGAGATCGCCTGGCGATCTCAATACTCTTTGCAGTTGTATCTGGTTTGGCCCTCTTATTCCAGAATAATGAGTACGCCAGATTTGTTCAAAGAGGTTTAGTTGTGCCCAGAGGCCTGGGTTCCTACATAGGTCTTCTGGCACTGATTGTAATCATACTGCTCGCAGCAATATCATTAAAGACATCCAAGCAAAGGCTTGAAGGGGAACCCTGGTTCTGGCTCTTTTTAGGTCCCTGTCTCATTGCCTTGGCCGTAGTCGTAGCAGTACCAACCGTTATAGGACTGTTCTATTCCTTCACGACCTGGGATGGCATTAATGAGATGAAAATGACGGGCCTTGAGAATTTCAAGGGCCTTTTCAAGGATAAATTGTTCTGGCAGAGCTTCGGTTTTACCGGATTATACGCAATCGTTGCTGTGATTTTGATCAATATGACGGGTCTTGCTCTCGCAATGCTCGTAACGGCTAAGTTTGTAGGAAAGAATGCACTTAGAACAACTCTTTACATACCAAATCTTATTGGCGGATTGATTCTTGGCTATATCTGGAGTTTTATCTTTACCGATGCGTTCTCTACCCTAGGCAGCGTCCTTCATATCAAGTGGCTTCAAGGCTGGTTATCCAATACACAAACCGGCTTCTGGGGTTTGGTTATTCTGAGTGTCTGGCAGATGGCCGGGTATATGATGGTTATTTACATTGCTTATTTGGAGAATGTTCCTGAAGACCTCCTAGAAGCGGCCCGTATAGACGGCGCCAACAAGAGTCAGGTGTTCAGACATATTATCATTCCTATGATCGCTCCGGCTTTTACAGTTAATACCTTCCTAACCCTGTCGAATTCCTTCAAGCTCTTCGACCAGAACCTGGCATTAACAAATGGAGCTCCTGGTAACACAACACAGATGCTTGCACTTAATATCTACCGAACAGCCTTTGCCGAAAACAAAATGGCCTATGCCCAGGCAAAAGCGCTCGTATTCTTTATCATAGTCGGTGTGATTTCACTTGCACAGGTTTATTTCAGTAAGAAGAGGGAGGTAGAGGTATAATGAAAGCCTTTTGGAAAGTACTATCTGCCATCTTACGACTGCTTTTGGCTGTAGTCTGGCTCTTTCCGTTCTACATCATGGTTGTAAATTCCTTTAAGACCAAGGCGGACCTATTTAAGGATACACTTGGTTTTCCCAAACACTTTATCTTCGATAACTATGTCAAGGCAGCCGAGCGTTTGGAGCTTACAGTTTCACTCAAGAATTCCGTTATTGTGTTAGTCCTGTCTCTCGTTATACTTCTTCTGTTTACATCGATGGCTTCCTACGCGCTTGAGCGTAATAAGAAAAGAGTCAGTACCGTTATTTTCCTTGTCTTTGCATCTGCCTTGCTTGTACCGTTCCAATCCATCATGATTCCGCTCATCAACCTGTTTGGTATGGCGCAGCTCCTGAAGGTTTGGGGCTTGGTATTCATGTACCTAGGCTTCGGTTCTAGTATGGCTATCTTCCTTTACCATGGTGCCTTGAAGAGTATACCGGTATCACTGGATGAGGCGGCCTACATTGATGGATGCGGTAGGTTTAAAATCTTCTGGCTCATTATTTTCCCCAACCTGAAAAACATCACGGTGACCGTTGCAGTTCTTGATACTATCTGGATCTGGAATGACTACCTGCTCCCTTCATTAGTCATCAACAAAAAGGAGACCATGACAATTCCGCTGAAGGTTTTCTACTTCTTCGGAGAGTATACAAAGCAATGGAATTTAGCCATGGCCGGACTTGTTATCGCCATTGTGCCCGTTATGCTGTTCTACTTCGCGGCACAGAAGCAAATTATCTCAGGAATTACCTCTGGAGCTGTTAAGCAGTAGCCTGTAGAATGAGAACAGGGGAAAAGTATCAATGAGGATGCTTTTTTAAAGGGGGATTACTCATGAATTGGTTACAAAAGGCGTTTCGCCGGGTTAAGCTGCAGACAAGAATTTTTGTTTCATTCCTGACACTGATGATTGTGACCCTCGGAGTCATTGGGTTTATCTCCTTTGATAAAGCCAACAGCGCTATTCACAATAAAATTGAACAGTACTCCGTTCAGATCACCGATCAAATAGCCCAGAATCTCAGTATCGAGATGTCCAGGGTTAAAGAGGTAGCTGTCGATACCTCCAATAACAGCAGTGTTCAGGAGGTATTCGACCAGCTTGCCAGCGATGCATCCATGGTTCCCTTTAATACTTTGAGGGAAGCGGAACGCTTCGTCATGGACAAGTTTGTCACCTTGAAATCCTTATCTTTTGCGGGACTTTTGAGCAACAAGAAGCTCGAGGTTTCCTCTGGCGACAAGCTGGCTGAAGGTGAGGATCAAAGGCTCATACAGCTCGCCTCTGAAGCCAAGCAGAATTTTATATGGACGCCTATGACCTTTGCCAACTCAGAAGGAACCTATCAACAAATGGGTCTCTTAAAAGTGACCATGTCCAAAACCAAGATGAAGAATGTAGGCACGGTTGCTATAGCGCTTAAGGATGAATACTTCAAAAATATTTATCAGGGCATCGATATTGGTAAGGACAAAACAGGCAAATCCTTTGATGCTTTTATTGTAGACGCAAACGGCATGGTTCTGTCCAGCCGCAGCGATAGTATCCCCAATTATAAGGAGTATTCAAAAAACAAAGAACTTATAA
>JAOABT010000388.1 GCA_026418215.1 Clostridia bacterium
GGGCTCGGAGATGTGTATAAGAGACAGGAGAGGGACAGCTCCACGTTATTGAAGTACCAGGAGGAAGAATACAACGAGCAAATGGAAAACATTTCAAAGATTATAGCACGGCAGCTGAATATTGATTTTATTGAGAGTGAAGCACACAAGAAGAGTTGGATTCAGAAAATTATTTTTAAATAGAGGGGAAATAGCCTATGTCTCAGTACACTGACCCTGCAGATCAGCAAGAGCAGGTATTGAAAGAATGGAATCTTGACGAATGGCTTGCTGATAGAAAAAGCAAGGTTGTCCAACAGAAAAGTGAGATAGAAGTTGCAAGGGACAAGCTGAGAAAATTTGAGCTTCTTTGTAAAACCATCATGGACTATTTTGATGCCGAATGGGAAAACGAGCAGAACGAGAAGGCGGATAATTCGTCGAGGCTGCTTGAAATCCAAAAAGGGGCTATCATCGGGTATGCGTCCGATGTGAATTATTTTAAAGATAAGATCAATGAATATTTGAAGCTGAACAATCTAATGAATGAGTGGCATCCATCCTGGTACAACAACCTGGTTGATGCAATATTTCATGAAAATTGGGGGGTGGCTGGTGTAGCCAACTGGCTGAATATGCCGGAATGTTCGTCTGCTAAAATCATTGGTGACAGAATATTCTACCTGATTAACGGGAAAGAAGAGCTGCAAACACAAAAAATAAGCCGCGAAAGGTTTGAAAAGCTGAAGAGGGCGCTGTTGTTAAAAACCCCTAAGGCGAGGTTCAATGAGGACTACTATGAGGTATATTTGCTTTCTGGAGAACGTATTGCCATCTATGACGGCGATATGGTAGTTGATAAGCAGGGAATCATGGTTTTCAGAAAGTATATTGTCGAACGTTTGACCTTTGAAGAGCAGGCAAGGCGCGGCACTATTCCCAGAGAAATCATTCCCCTTCTGGAAGCCATGGTGGACATTGGCTATAATGTATTTTTTTCCGGTGGGGTAAGAACCGGAAAAACTACCATGCTGGAGACCTGGCAGTCATACGAGGATCAAACCCTGGAAGGGGTTGCCGTTCAAACCGACCCCGAGATATTATTCCACAAGCTTATGCCAGAGGCCCCGATCATGCAGCTTTTGGATAATGATGAAAACCCGCAGACATTGCCAAAGCGCCTAAGACGAAGCGATGCGGACTATGTGCTTGTCTGTGAGGCCAGAGACGGACACGCGTACAATCTTGCTATCGAAGCTGCCAATATGGGTTCCATTCGATGTAAAACCACCGGGCATATAACATTTGTAGAAGATATATGCTATGACATCGCAAATAAGGTAATGAACGTTGTGGGTGGCAACCTAAACTACCATATCGCCAAGGTTGCTAAGAGCTTCCATTATATTATCCATATGGTTCAGCTTAGGGATAAAAGCAAAAAAAGACTCGAAGGCATCTACGAATTGAGGTTTAACCGGCAAACCTGTGAGATCGCGCTCCATGCGATTTGCAAATATGATTACCTTACAGACGGGTGGACCTTTCAGTATGAT
>JAOABT010000429.1 GCA_026418215.1 Clostridia bacterium
CTTTAAAATAAAGGGCGGCAAAGGATGTAAAGGCGCACCAGGAGCACCAGAAGGTCAGCTGAAGGGTGCTGAATTTACGCTTTTCGGAGTTGCCTTTTCTCATCGTTATCCTTTCAGAGGCTTTTTTACTAGTCTGTGGCAACTCGTCGGTGATTTATGCAAATGATACATGGAGCTCATTAAGTTGAGAGTGGGAGCGTGTTGTGTATTAGGTCAAAATGGTGAAATTCAAATTGAGGGCTGAAGCGCATTGGGTCGGTTTTGAGTTTTTGTTTTTAACCATAATAAAAGACCACCCCTTGCCGGGATGGCCTCCATAAGCACCGAAACTATTGAGGAACCTTGACTTCCATGGTGATGACTGTGTAAGCAGAGTTGTTGTCCGCGCCTAGCATGACCTGGAAGTCCATTCCATCGAGCTTGCCTGATATAAAGGTCAAGCCGCCGCCGCTCTGGGAAGAGAAGTTGTCAGCTCCGTTGAGCTTTTCCTCATAATACTTGCTGATCGTATCGATGTCACCCTTGACCTCTGTGGCCACCTGATAGGTGGTGACGCCGTCACCGGATGATTTGTTGGCCAGATAAACCTTGGCACCCATATAGATGGGGAAGGAATCCTTGGGGAACCCATCGGGGATAGCGACTTCAGGCATATCCTTGAGGGGGTCCTCTTCATTGACACTGGTATCGCTGCTGCTGTTATCTGAATTGTCACTGGAAGTGGTGCCGGAGTCCTCATCCGTAGAACCGTCGCTTACGTCGGAACCGGATTCCTCGTCGCTGCCGGAGCTTTCGCTGTCGGAATTGCCGCCTACAAGGGCGCCCAAGCCCTTTCCGCTCTTGTCGGATTCGTCGCCGTTGGAATCAGAGCCCTTTGAAAAAAGGCCGCTGCTCTTCTTGCTGGAGGAGCTGCTTTCATCATCCTTGCTTTTCCCGCAGGCACCAAAGGTCAAAATCATGCAGAAAATCAGCATGATGCCGATCATCTTCTTTAAAGCCATACTTTTTCTCCTTCCAAATTAACCAAATTGTATAAATATTTTACCATATTATTGTCAATTAAAGAAGCAATATTTAGCAGCGCGTTACCTGAGGGCATTTAATGCCTACCCCTCAAAAATCTCCTGGCAGGTGGAGGAGGACCTTGCCATTAGGGTTCTACCCGTTGTTAATGACCGCCTCGAGCGCTTTACAGCCACAATGATGCTCTGCCTCTAAAGCGTTCGCCTATCGGCCTAACACGCCGGAAATATTCCGGCACATATAACCCTTGCTTGTTTCATAGAATGAAGCGTCACTCACATTGGGGAGGAATTTCATGGCCCGCCGCTCCTTAAAATACAATGCGGCAGTTTTAACTGTCACAGGCTTTCTCGTTAAGGCCATAGGCTTTGTCTACCGCGTCTTTATTGCCAACAGCATCGGTTCCGAGGGGCTGGGCTTATATCAGCTTGTCACGCCTATTTATTCCTTGCTGGTACTCGTTTTATCCGCCGGAGTGTCGGTGGCCGTATCCCGCTTTGTTGCAGAGGAAATTTCCCGCAGAATGAACCGCCAGAGTATGAAGATCACCTCCATTTCAGCAGGGATTGTGCTAGCGGCGGGAATAGCGGTGTGCGGCGTTCTTCTTCTTAATCTTGATTTCTTGGCGGCCGCCACAACAGGTGACATGAGAACCAGAAACGCCCTTCTGTGGATGCTGGTGCTTATTCCTCCCATTGCAGCGGCTTCAGCCTATAAAGGGTATTTCTACGGAAGACAGGAAATGCTTCCAAATGCTATAGGGCAAATCCTGGAGCAGATCGCAAAGCTCATTTTCGTAATGACCTTGTTTGATTCCTTTAAGGGACGCGGTGTTGAGAGCATGTGCCTGCTGGCCGTTATTGCCATGCTGATCGGCGAATGTGTGAACGTGCTTGTGGTCTACTTGTGGTTCCTTGTAACAAGAAACAGGAAGAGCGTTGAGCCTTGCTCTCAAAGGACCGAGACCAGGGGCCTTGCCCGTAAAGTGCTTAAAACAGCGGTTCCCATATCGGCAAACCGACTTATTCTCTCAGCTATCGGTACGGCTGAAAGTCTCCTCATCCCTCAAAGGCTCATTCTTTTTGGCTTGACCTTCCAGGAAAGCCTTATGGCCTTCGGCCGCCTGACCGGCATGGCGGCTCCGCTGGTGTTCTTTCCTTCCATGCTTCCCATGGCCCTTGCAACTGCTTTGGTGCCCGCAATAGCAAGTGCAGTTGCCTCCAAGCAGTATAGTGT
>JAOABT010000458.1 GCA_026418215.1 Clostridia bacterium
GGCCTTTCCCTCTACCAGTACATCGGCGGAACCAACTCCCAAATTCTCCCTGTTCCTATGATGAACATCATCAACGGCGGAAAGCATGCTGACAACTCCGTAACCATTCAGGAGTTCATGATCATGCCTGTAGGCGCAGAAACCTTCAAGCAGGCTCTTCAGTGGTGTGCAGAAGTATTCCACAGCTTAAAGAGTGTTTTGAAGAGCAAGGGCTACTCCACCGCAGTAGGTGATGAAGGCGGTTTTGCTCCTAACCTCAAGTCTGACGAGGAAGCTATCCAGGTTATCCTCGAAGCTGTTACAAAGGCTGGCTTCAAGCCCGGCGAACAGTTCCGTATTGCTATTGACGCTGCTTCTACCGAAATGTATGAAGAAGCCAAGGCTAAGGGCAAGGAAGGCATGTATTACTGGTGGAAGACCGACAAGTGGATGACCAAGGAAGAAATGGTTGCTTTCTGGGAAGATATCTGCAGCAAGTACCCCGTTATCTCCATTGAAGACGGTGTTTCCGAGGAAGACTGGGAAGCATGGAAGCTCCTTACCGATAAGCTCGGCAAGAAGGTTCAGCTCGTTGGCGATGACCTCTTCGTAACAAACACCGAACGCCTCAAGAGAGGTATCGATATGGGCGTTGCGAACTCCATCCTTATCAAGGTTAACCAGATTGGTTCACTCACCGAGACCCTCGAGGCTATTGAAATGGCTAACCGTGCAGGTTACACCGCAGTTACCTCTCACAGATCCGGTGAAACCGAGGATGCTACCATCGCTGATATCGCTGTTGCAACCAACTCCGGTCAGATCAAGACTGGTGCTCCTTCCAGAACTGACCGCGTAGCTAAGTACAACCAGCTTCTCCGCATTGAAGAAGAGCTCGGCGAAGTCGCTGAATACCCCGGACTCGCTGCTTGGTTCAACCTCAAGAACAAGTAATAGAGCTTAGGCTTTATCAAAGACCGTGCATGAAAGTGCACGGTCTTTTGTTTTAAAGAAATGTGATAAGAGTAGATATCAGCTCTGTGCCAATTAACTCATTATCTGCTAACTTGTTTTACGGTTTCTGAATCTATATAGTAAAATTTTTAATCCCAAAAGCGTTTCTTTTTAATACCTTGATCTCATCTTTTACCTCGTGTATGGATTCATCCCTTTGTGACACACTAACAAAGGTGATGTAGGTGGAATTTTTGATCTTTTTTATGACCTTCATTATAATGCTGGTCATCATGATCGTTAGCTTTATTGTAAATTGCATTCGTACTATTCTCTATAAAATCAAAATCCATCAGCTGCTTGAGAGCATAGAAACACGTGAAGATTTCCTTTTCATGCGCTACAGGGATTTTATTAATGTCGTAATTCTGATATTCAAAAGAAAAGGTATGGATGTGAAGGTGACCCCAAAATGCGGGGAAGAGGAGAATGGACTTATCCTTGACAAACGCCAATTTGTAGAGCTCTGGAAGCACAACTTGGGTGAGCTGGTTGAGATAGAGGGAGCCAAAAAGCTGGCGCGTTGTATGAGGCTCAACGGCATCTATCGGGGTATGATCGTTACTCTGGGTGACTTTAAGCCAAACACCAGACAGTATTGCCATACCTATGTCATCCAATGCATTACGGGAGAACAGCTGGTTACCATGTGCAAGGAGGTCCAGCGAAAGCGCGTCGTTCTTGAGAATTTGACATCGGTCGATAAGGTGTGACTTGCTAATGATACACCAAGCTTGTTAAAGCATTTTGTGCTTTAGACTGCTTAAAGGAACCTTTGGCCTGGGTTTAAATCACAAGCCATTAATCAGCTTGAAGCAAAATATATCATTCTGTCTCTTTATCAGGTTCCTTGGGCTTTAACAACGAGCCTCTGCTAATTTTATACATTCCGTATTTTTCTCTCAGACTATCCACAGCTTTCTCAAGCCGTTCCTCTTTTTGGTTGGGCTCAGGTTCCTCAGTCAATACATCAAAAAGGGAGATTTGATTGTTCTCGCCATCCTCAAAGCCAGTGATGGAAATACCGAGAAGCCTGACAGGCCGATGGCTGTTCCAGTTCTTCCGTAAAAGCTCCAGTCCCGCTCCAATAATATCCCGTGACAAATAGGTTGGAGAGATGCCGGTTTGCCGTGTGATGCTCTGGAAATCACTATATTTGATAGTGATCTGAACGGTTCGTCCTTTTTTATTTGAGGCTCTTGCAGTCTGGCCGATTTCCTCTGCAAGCTGGATGATGACTTTTTTAGCTTCTTCGAGGTCAGTGATATCGTTTGGAAGCGTTGTAGAGCGCCCAATGGACTTCATTTCATCGGGTACATGAGGGGTCACGGGTGCTTCATCAATGCCATGAGCCCGCAAATAGAGCTCATGTCCATACTTTCCAAAGTGCTTCAAAAGAAGCTCCTCATTTTGGCTTGCTAATTCTCCGATTGTTCGGATATTTAACTTTTCGAGCTTATCTGCAGTCTGCTTTCCCACACCGTAAATAGCTTTTACCGAAAGGGGCCAGAGCTTTTCGGGGACATCGCTTGAATAGAGCTCCGTAATGCCAAGGGGCTTTTTAAACTCTGATGCCATTTTAGCTAGAAATTTATTGTCCGAGATGCCTATGGAGCACCAAAGGCCAAGCTCATCCCGAATTCTCCCCATCATCATGGCGGCAGCAGAAAAAGGCGAACCAAACAGGTTTTCGGTTCCTGTCATATCCAGCCAGGCTTCGTCAATGCTGCCTTGTTCAATAACAGGTGTGAATTCTCCAAGAAGCGTCATAACCTCATGAGATTTCTTTTCGTAAAAGCTATGATCCGGCGGAACGAGAATAAGACTGGGGCAAAGCTCCAAAGCCTTATGCAGAACCATCGTGGTTTTAATGCCAAACCTACGCGCCTCATAATTAGCGGCAAGAATAATTCCCGAACGTCTTTTGGGGTCACCTGCAACGGCTGCAGGCTTTCCCAAGAGTGCCGGATTTCTAGTGGTTTCACAACTAATAAAGAAGGCATTCATATCAACAAGAAAGACCACCCTGGGCATACAACACCTCGGATAAGCAGATAGATTAAACTTACAATAACATGACTGTTTCTGCCTGGCAATGCTCCTATAGGATAAAGGGTGCAACCTTTTACACTGTAGAAGGTCATGACGCCCGGTGGAAGGACAAAGTATAGAAAAGCTTTAAGATTATTAAGAAAGGCATTGCATCCAGGAAAAGGATATGATAGGATTTTAATAAGAACACAAGTTCTTTTAAATGAGGAGGAACACCCATGAGTGAAATGTTAGCTTACTGCGGCCTTTTGTGCAATGACTGCCCTGCTTATGTTGCGACCATGAACAACGACCAGGCGCTCAGAGAAAAAACAGCAGATGAGTGGCGTAAAATGTTTAATCCTGATGTAAAGGCTGAGGATATCAATTGCTTAGGCTGCAAATCTGATGTTGTTTATGGCTACTGTCAGGTTTGTGAAATTCGCGCCTGTTCCAAGGAAAAAGAAATGGACCACTGCGGCAAGTGCGAATCATTCTCGTGCAGCAAGGTTGAAGGAATATTACAGCATTCACCGGATGCCCGTGAGAGGCTTTTAAGCCGTTAATAAGTCAAACAGTCTTAATAGAGCTTAAAAACAGACCTTCCGGGAGGTCTGTTTTTTTCTTTTTTGTGTCTTTAGATGACGAGTACAATGCCCGTTATGATAAATAGTGAGCCGATGATTCTGCCGATCGTCAGCTTTTCTCCCAGAAAGGCCACCGAGCAGATGATGGTAATAAGCGGGGAGCTGGACATAATAATGGTTACAAGCGATGCTGAGCCTCGTTTTACAGCTGCAAAATAGGCCAAATCCCCAATTAAGGTGGCAAAGAGAGCTTCAATGCAAAGCAAAAGAATACTGTTGGTTGAAACGATTTTTAGCTGTGAAATGCTTCCGTTTATAATCATCCAGCTTAAAAGGAAAGCCGCCGTAAAGAAAGTACGGATCGATAAGCCCACAAGCGGGTTCACATCTCTCAAGCCTGTTTTTACAAAAACAGGTGCAACCCCCCAGCATATCATGCCAATGATAGCCAGTACAAAAACCATATAATTCCTGCCCCCTGCCTTTTTCTTCATTTCATAACCTAAACAACAAGCTTATTCCATAAGAGAAAATATTCGGCCAAGCACAGATTATTAC
>JAOABT010000115.1 GCA_026418215.1 Clostridia bacterium
GTGCCGGTGCCCATACTCACGATAATGGCCTTTTCCAGGTCGCTCAAAAAGAGCCCGCCGAGGCCTATGGCCAGGAATTCGTCCACCTTGTAGGTCGGAATGCCAAAAATTTTGTCATTGATAAAGGCTGAACCCACGCCGGTGACCATAATGCGGTCTATATCTGATATACGGAGCTTGTTTTCTGCGAGGAACCTTCCGAAGGCTCCGTACACGGAAGAAACAGGGTCCGTGGCCTTAACAAGAAACGGGCTGAACAAGGTTCCCTGGTGAAAGCCCACGATTTTCGTGGTGCTCCCCCCGATATCGATCCCCACAATTTTGCTCACAACATACACTTCCTAACGTTTTCTGATTCTCTCTACTGCAAAAACAACCGGTATGCAGAGCAGCGATGCCATGACAATCTCGGCAACGGCATTTAAGAAGACTCCCCCGAAGATGACAGCAAAGAGACTTTTCACGACCATGGTTTGGCCCTGTGCCTTGGCGGACTGCACGACAGCATCCACATAGCGCTGAGCGTAAAGGATGTATATCATTCCAAGCACGCCTATGGTGTTTGTGAGCGTACCGGCTACGGCTCCGGCCACAGCGGCTGCACTCTTGACCTTAAACAGCTTCTTGATGCCAACGTAAGCATAATAAGCCACAACACCGATCAGAATACGTGGAAGAACAGAGACTAAAGGATTGAGGAAAGGGAAAGCCGTAGGCCAGCCTGCAAAAATGGTTGCAGCCGTGTACATGCTCGACAGGCCGAAAATTAGGCCTACCATGCCACCAACGACGGGACCCTCAAGTATGGCTGCGATGATGACAGGTATGTGCATGGTGGTAATGGTGATAGGCGGAATCGGGATGTAACCCAGAGAAGGAGTTAAGCTTAAAATGACAGAAATGGCAGACAAAACGCCTGCAACAGCAATACGCCTCACGTTCATACGAGGCTTGAGATTTGATTTTTCCATTTTTTACCCTCCGTTCTTATTCCCTTCAAGGGATATAAGTCGAAAATTTGTTTTAGTGTTAATGTGTCCGGTTTTATCTAGAAATACCGGCAATGCAATAATATCATAAAAAGGCTTGTGCCATCAAGTTTTCAAGGTGCCAGAATAATCCTTACATCAGCTTTGAAATTTCAGCAAATTATGATAATATGATTCCATTCAAGCATTGAGGCAACCCTTTTTGCTTTAATAAGACAGAAATTTCATTACACAGGTGATTGGTTTGCAGCATGTTTTTATCGTCAATCCCGCCGCCGGTAAGGGTAAGGCTCTCAAAATGGCAGAACGCATCAAAGAGCGCTTCGAATCCTTGAAGGTTCCCTACAAAATAGAGGTCACCCAAGCGCCCGGCCATGCGGTAAAATTGGCTCAGGAGGCTGTGCGTAACTATAACACGGTTCGTCTGTATTCAGTAGGCGGCGATGGCACTCTCAACGAAATCGTCAACGGCATTGCAGGCACTCATGCAGAGCTCGGCATTATACCCTGCGGCTCGGGCAACGACGCGGTACGCTCGCTCTATCCGGTAACCGATCCGTTTAAGCTTCTGGACGTGCTTCCCGAAGCGGACGCCCGGAAGGTCGATCTTGGAAAAATAAATGACCAATACTTTATCAATATCGCCTCCATTGGCTTTGATGCTGAGGTGACACTGAAAAGTCGGGCTTTTAAGCGTTATCCGCTGGTTTCCGGTTCACTTGCCTACATATTGGGAATACTTTCTGCCTTGATTGAGCTTAAGCGCTATAAGGTCAAGCTCACAATAGATGAATGCATACAACCGGAGCAATCTGTTTTGATGTCAGTCTTTGCGAATGGTTCCTATTACGGCGGCGGCTTGATACCTGCGCCCAGAGCCAAAATGACTGATGGAATCCTCGATTTCTGTGTGGTAGAGCCTCTTACAAGGCGTAAAATATTTAAATTCTTTCCAGCCTTCCAAAAGGGCCGTCATGAGAGCATGAAGGAGGTTCGCGTCATCCGGGGCACCAGAGCCCTGATTGAGAGCGACACGCCTTTACCAGTGAACATCGATGGAGAAACAACCAAAGAAAAACGGGTAGCCATAGAGCTCCTCCCCGGGTTTATAAATGTGGTTATTCCACAGGTATAGAGGTTAATCCTCCATTCAGTTCTTCATCTTATTGACCCTTCTGTTGGTTCTATGAAAATTATCCGTTTAAGTGAATTGCCATTTCCACCCGGATAAGTTCCGGGTGCTTTAAGAGATAACAGCCGAGAACATGCGTTAGAAAACAAGCGCATTTTGGGGATGATTCAAAAGATAGAAGCCCGTTGGGTTCTCGGGATTCACTTTGTTATAGGCCATAACCTGGCCATCCATGCCACGAAAAATCCCTCCGGCCTCAAGCACGATGGCCTCCATCTGTCTCTTATACACATCTGACGCTGCCGACGAGCGA
>JAOABT010000510.1 GCA_026418215.1 Clostridia bacterium
CGCCTTTACTGCAGCCCATCACTTAACGCGACTGTATAGCCTAAGGGATGTAAGCTCTATAGCTCCAGTTCACATAGCCCATGGAGCAAAAGAGAAAAATCTTATTAATCCTGATATCCTTTCTATTTCTGGATATCGTTCATATCAAAGGTGTCGCCGCATTCAGGGCAGAACTTCGGGGGCTTTGTGGGGTCCTCGGGAGTCCAGCCGCACTTGTCACATTTATAGAGACGGCCTGTGGTGTTGGGCTTGCCGCATTCCTTGCAGAACTTGCCGGTGTTGTCTTCCCCGCAATCGCATCTCCAGGTGTTGACCGGAGCAGGCTTGGGTGAAGCGCATTCGGTGCAGAATTTGCCGGTGTTCACAGCACCGCACTTGCAGGTCCAGCTGTTGGGGTTAGCCTGGGGTAAAGCCTGCTGTGCTCCTTGCTGAGCAGGCTGCTGGGGTGCTTGCTGGCCCTGCTGCATCTGCTGGGCTCCGACGCCCCCAAACATATTGGCTCCCATATTGTTCATCATACCCACGCCCATCATGCCGAACATGGCGTTGGTGGAGTTTCCGCTGTTTTGTCCGATACCTTCCACCGCATTGGCAAAGGCCTCGGTCATACGGCCCGACTGCATGGCTCTGTCGCTGTAAACGCGGCTCGACTGGAATTCCTTAATCTTCTTTGCGCTCTCATCGGTAGTTGTAACACTGGCAATTGAGACCTTCGTGACGTTGATACCATTAACGCTTCCCCAGCTCTGAGCCAGCTGATCACGAACGGCATTAGAGATTTCCAATACGGCACCGGGCAGCATATCATAAGAAATGCGCTTCATGGCGACATTGGCTAATGCAGGCTGAAGAGCACTTAAAAGATCTGTCTTAAACTGGCTGTCAATTTCGGAACGGTAGAACTCATCCTCCACATTACCGCACAGTGTTGCAAAGAAAAGAAGGGGATCGATGATTTTGTAGACATATTCACCGAAGCATTTAATGTCAACGGTAAAACCAAACTCGGAATCACGGAAGGGAACCGGATTAGGGGTTCCAAACTTGTTACCAATGATATCCTTCTTGTTGATAAAGTAAACTCTTTGGTCATGAGCCGTGTCACCACCAAATGCAAAGCGCTTTCCGACCTGCTTGAAGCTTTCAATAAGCCCCTTGCCGAAGGAACCGTAGAACATGGAAGGCTCTGTGCTGGCGTCGAAGGTGTATTCACCGGGTTCATCGGTGAAGTCGATAACTTTTCCCTGGTCGACGATGACCATAAACTGGCCCTCATTGACAGCAATTTTACTCCCCTTGGTAATGACGTTCTCGCTGCCCTTGGTGTTTGAGGATTTGAAATGCGTGGTTTGGTTCTGCTTCTGGCCTTTTCTTAGCAGAACATCGGCAGGTAGTGCGTCACAATAAATAAAATCCAGCCACTGGTCACCCATGCCTGACCTCAGGGATGTTGCAAATGCTTTAATTAACCCCATAATGATCGTTCCCTTTCTTTATAACTCTTTAATATTGTTTAATGTCCATACCTTTTTTGCGATTTCCACCAAACCCGTGCCACAGTATTCACAGGTTTTGAAGCCTAGGTTTCTTACGGGTGCTCCGCAGTTGGGGCAGTTTAGACCCGCACCATTCCCGGCTTCTAGCCCCTTGTCTTCCAAAATGAAGACGAACTCCGTTTCAACGCGGCTCTGGGTTTTTGTCTTCTTTGCGTTCTTACTCAGTACATATTCCAAGGCTGACTGA
>JAOABT010000608.1 GCA_026418215.1 Clostridia bacterium
CCATAGTAAGGGCGCAACCGAAGAAGCTGTAAAGGCCATGGTGGAGGCTTCACAGGGCCGTATTGCTGTCAAAGCCTCCGGGGGAATCCGTGACTTTGCAACAGCCAAGCGCTTTATTGAAATGGGCTGCCAGCGCCTCGGTGTGGGCTCCTCAACAACCTCTGTCCTTATAAAGGGCGAAGGGCAGTCTCAGAGTAATTATTAATTCAATTTTAAGCGATAGCGTCTAGGTGATTCCCCTTTGGTTTTCCGAAAGGTTTTGGAGAATTGAAGGGGATCTTCATATCCGACTGATCTTGCCACATCTCCAATGCTCAGCAAAGGGTTTTTCAAAAGCTCTGCGGCTTTGTCCATGCGATATTGGATGATAAATTCCTGCGGTGAAACCTTTAGGTGACGTGTAAACAGAGCTGACAAATAGCTTCTGTCAATTTTCAGGCTTTTGGCCAGCTCGGAAACCGAAAGTGCGGCGGAGTAATTCTTTTCGATATATTCAATGGCCTTCATCACATAACGATCCGAGGTATAGCCTGGTAAAGCCGCCGTCCCGCTTTGCCGCTGGTTTTTAATGAGATTGGCTAAAAAGAGATAGAGACGCCCTGTTAAGGTGAGCTCCGAGCTGTTCGGGTCCTTTGCAGCAAGGACCAAATCACCAAGGGCAGTTCTGAGCTGTTCGTCCCCGCCATAGCTGAAAACGGGACAATGGGACGATAAGCCTGCCTTTTTCAGAAAGGCTTCGGCCTTGAGGCCATGGAAGCCGGCCCAGGTATAGGTCCAGGGATGAAGGCTGTCAGCTTCGTAACGTACAATCTGGCCCGGGGCTACCAAAAAGCCCTGGCCTTCGCTCAAAAGCATGGTTTCTCCATTGGTTGAAAAGGAACCCTTCCCAGAGAGGATAAGATGAACAATGTAATGGTCACGCACGCCGGGGCCCCACGCATGGCCTGGAGCACATTCCTCAAAACCACATCTATACAGGTTGAGATCTGTATTATCCTTTTTAGAGATATAATATTTTTCAAGCATGACAACCACCTCCTAAAGTCAACAAAAGCACATATTCTCATCACATTGTAACATTTACCGCACTTTGGCACCAGCGTTATAATGAAGGTGTCAAAAGCCACGTAGATGAAACGGCATCAAAAACACATCAAACTTTTCAATTTCACATTTTACCAGGAGGATGATGAATATGGCAGAACTCAGGTGGCACCCCCTTATCAAGGATTGGATCATGATCGCCTCTCACCGTCAAAACAGGCCTCAAATGCCAAAGGACTGGTGTCCGTTTTGTCCCTCAGGCGGCAGAGTGCCTGATTATGAGGTCTTAAAATACGATAATGATTTTCCGGCGCTAAGCCACAACCCGCCCGAGCCCGATGCGGTTGCCAATGATTTCTTTCAAACTGCCCCTGCTTACGGAAAATGTGAGGTTATTCTGTACTCTCCGGAGCATACCATAACCCTTCCCGAGCTTCCGGAGAGCCATATCCGAAAGCTTGTGGACCTTTGGACCGAGCGCTTCGAAGCCCTTCGGCAGGATGAAAAGATTAAGTATGTGTTCATCTTTGAAAACCGCGGCGAGGTTGTTGGCGTTACCATGCCCCATCCTCACGGCCAAATCTACGGCTACCCCTTTATTCCCAAAAAGCTGGAGCTCGAGCTCGATTCCTGCAAAGAGCATTTTGAGCATACCGGTGAATGTCTGATCTGCAGGATGCACGAGGAAGAGAAGCAGTTCAAGGAGCGCATCATCTTTGAAAACGAAGATTTTACGGTAGTTTTACCGTTCTTCACCGAATACCCCTATGGTGTCTATATTCTTCAGAAGAGCCACAAGCAGAACCTCTCGCAGTTCAATGACCGTGAAAAGAATAACCTTGCAAAAACGGTAAGGGATACGGTCGGCATGCTCGACAGCCTTTTTGATAAGCCATTCCCGTATATGATGTGCATGCATCAGGCACCTGTGAACAGCGGCGATTATTCAGACTTCTATCATTTTCATATTGAATTCTTCCCGCCCATGCGCTCGGATGTAAAGCAGAAATTCAACGCCTCCAGCGAGACAGGCGCCTGGGCCCATTGTAACCCCACGGCACCCGAGGAGAAGGCTCAGGAGCTTCGTGAAGCTTATAAGAGATTCAAAGAGAAGAATGCTTTAAAATAATAGCGGGTCAAACAAGGAGGTACTCATATGGCAGATCAAAGCCTTATTACAAAATTTCTGGGGTATTTCGGCGGGGAAACCCAAGGTATTCGGCTGTTTGCATCGCCGGGAAGAGTGAATCTTATTGGTGAACACACCGACTATAACGGAGGCTATGTTTTCCCTGCTGCCCTTACGCTTTCAACCACCATCGTGGCAAGGCCTCGCCAGGATAGGATCATCAGGCTCATTGCTACTGATCTTGAGCGTATGGTTGAAGCTGACTTAGACAACCTTCCGGCCTATATGGGGCTCCCCTGGGGCAGCTACCAGCTTGGCGTTGCCCATGAGCTCATTAAATCCGGCTACAAGGTTATCGGCTGCGATCTGATGTACGAAGACAAGGTTCCGCTAGGGAGCGGATTATCATCGTCTGCCGCTATCGAGGTCGCCACGGCCATCGCACTTGTCAGCTTAGGGGATGAGCGGTTTGGGAAAGAAAAGCCCATTGACAGTATAGAAATGGCTGTTATCTCCCAAAAGGCGGAGCATAACTTCATTGGGGTAAAATGCGGCATCATGGATCAGTTTGCCTCGGCCATGGGCAAGAAGGATCATGCCATTTTTCTCGATTGCCGGGATCTAAGCTTTGAACTCGTGCCGATCAAGCTTTCGGGCTACTCGCTTGTTATTGGAAACACGAATAAAAAGCGCAGTCTGGGGGAAGGAAAGTATAATGAAAGGCGAAGCGAATGCGAGAGGGGCTTGGACATTCTTAAAAAGGCTGTGCCAGAGGCCACCTGCTTAAGAGATGTTTCCCTAGAGAACTTCCTGAAATATGGCCACGTGATTGAGGATGTCACAATAAGAAAGCGCGTAGAGCACGTCATTTACGAGAACCGGAGAGTTTTAGATTCAGTAGCGGCGCTAAAAGAAGGAAAGCTTACAGCCTTCGGCGAACTCATGAATCAATCCCATGATTCCTTAAGAGATCTTTACGAGGTAACCGGAAAAGAGCTGGATACACTTGTGAACGAGGCTCGGAAGGTGGACGGCGTCTTGGGCTCACGCATGACAGGTGCGGGCTTTGGAGGCTGCACGGTCAGCCTTGTGCGTAATGACAGGATTGAGGACTTTAAAATAAGCGTAGGAGCGGCTTACACGAAGCAAATCGGGTATGCACCCACCTTTTATGTCAGTGAAATTGGCGACGGAGGAAGAGAGCTTTCTCTTTAACAGGAGGTAAAAACATGAGTGTCTTAGTAACAGGCGGAGCAGGGTATATTGGAAGTCATACGGTTGCCGAGCTTCTTGCTCGCAACGAGGATATCATTATCGCGGATAATCTGCAAAAAGGTCATAAAAAGGCTGTTTTGGGAGGGAAGTTCTATCAGGGGGACCTAAGAGATGCTGCCTTTTTGGATAAGGTTTTTAAGGAAAACGAGATTGATGCGGTCATTCATTTTGCCGCTGATTCGCTAGTCGGAGAAAGTGTCGCAGAGCCGCTTAAGTACTACAATAACAACGTGGCGGGTGCCATGAGCCTATTGGAGAAAATGAAGACCTATAACGTCAAACGAATCGTCTTTTCTTCAACAGCTGCCACTTACGGCGAGCCCGAGAACACCCCTATTCTTGAAAGTGACCGGACACTCCCTACCAACCCCTACGGCGAAACCAAGCTCGCCATCGAGACGATGCTGAAATGGTCTGACACTGCTTATGGGATTAGGTATGTGGCACTGCGTTACTTTAACGCGGCTGGTGCCCACAAGAGCGGCGCCATAGGGGAGGATCATAACCCCGAGAGCCATTTGATTCCCATCATCCTTCAAGTGGCACTGGGCAAGAGAGACCGCATCCAGATCTTTGGAGATGACTATCCCACACCTGACGGAACCTGCCTGAGAGACTATATCCATGTCTCCGACCTGGCAAGCGCGCATCTGCTGGCCTTGGACAGCTTAAGAAACGGCGGCGAAAGCGCCGTCTACAATCTTGGTAATGGCAAGGGCTTTTCTGTCAAGGAAGTCATCGAAGCAGCCCGTGAGATTACCGGTCATAAGATTCCTCAAACGGTTGTTCCGAGGCGTGCAGGCGACCCGGCTGTACTTGTGGCATCCTCTGAAAAGATCAAAGATGCCCTTCGTTGGGAGCCCAAGCAGGACGATTTAAGAACCATTATTGCGACGGCCTGGGAATGGCATCAAAAGCATCCTAACGGTTATGGCGATTAAAAGTAGATCGAGTGGTGTTCAAAAGCCGCTAAATGTGCCCATAAAGCATCATTGATATCTTTGAGGCTCCCTTGCGGCAGAAGGTGAGAGTATTGGAACCGTTCATAATAGGGAGCCTCATTTATTGCAGAGAATAGATAATAGCACCGATCACTTCATACCTAAAGCGTGCCGACTCAAATAAATAATATATTTGCATAAACACAACTTAACCTATATAATATTAATGCCGACTGGATACCCTGTATTTAGGAGGCTTCTAATCTGTAAGGTGCCGTATTTCGGATATCTTACGCTATTTTTATGTCTATTTTTAGTTTGGAAGCACGGTTTATATTAATCTGGAGGTAAAGTTCTATGGCAGGTATTGTGGTAATTGGCACCCAATGGGGAGATGAAGGCAAGGGCAAATATATAGATATCCTATCCAGTGACACCGATTACGTGGTGCGCTTTTCGGGCGGCAACAACGCCGGCCACACCATTGTTCACGATGGTGTAAAGTATGCGCTTCATCTTATTCCTTCCGGAATTCTCAGAAAGGATATTACCTGCATCGTCGCTAACGGCGTAGTGGTAGATCCGGCTGTGATCCTTATGGAAATTGACCGTCTCAAAAAGCAGAACGTTGAGATGGCAACGCTCTATATCAGCGACCGTGCTCATGTTATCATGCCCTGGCATATCACCCTCGACGGCCTTCAGG
>JAOABT010000079.1 GCA_026418215.1 Clostridia bacterium
AGATGTGTATAAGAGACAGGGACGCTATCAATATACCAGAGGATCGTTGGTTTAAAATAGATAGATTCCGTGATACCCTTGAGGGCTTGATAGGTTGGCAGAACTAAGCTGTGTTTTTCTCCGCCTATTTTTGTAAGAGGGTCCGTGAATAGGGCATAGCGTCCTGTTACCTTATAACACACTTCATTCTTCATCTATATCTCCTTTCTTTGATATGAAATTTAGTATAAAATGTTTTTAAATAATTATGTTCATATTTAGTGTTTTATGTCAATAAAAATTTTTAGACTATCTTCCAGGGTTTTTGATATAATAAAACTGTCATCAAATGATGTGGATTGAAATTTTGATATGAATTTTAGTTGTTGGGGATACCGCCATGGTGTAGAACGATACATCAT
This sequence comes from Clostridia bacterium, assembly GCA_026418215.1. Lineage (GTDB taxonomy): Bacteria > Bacillota > Clostridia > DSM-8532 > DSM-8532 > DTU059. Next base: position 402 of record JAOABT010000079.1, read on the forward strand.
GGCGGTTATTTCATTGGCTCAGAAAATCCAGTTTTTTATCCAATACAATCCCTAGCTTTTTGTCATAGAAGCCCTCTCTCAGAATAGTGATGCCCTCAATAGGAGTAGGGGCAAAGGCACCCTCGTTTGCAAGCTGCCTATATTGATAGTCAAAAACATTAACAGAGAATTGCTGTGCTTCTTTTAAGCAGCGCAGCTTATCAGACAAGGAATTATTGCTGACAAGCTCACTGATAATATCCTCGCCCTTCCCATAGGGTACCAGGACAGATTTTGTGCAATCCTCAATAACTTCGAATTGCTCTGATGCTGTTTTAAACATATGTAAGCGTTGAAGAGGGTAAAGCCGGCCATTGGTGTCCTTGTAGGCTGTTCTTATTAAGGGAGGCCCTGCGAGTATGGCATACAATGACTCTTTTCGTTTTTCCAGCGGATAGTCCATTTGCTTCTTAATTTCACCGTCTTCAAAAAAGCGTTTGTAATACTGATAGATGGCCGCGGGAGATAAAAGGTCGTCACTGAATTGTTCTGGACAGGCTTGGTATTCATGGAGAATGGAGCGCGTGTGCTTTTGCCCCAGCACTATTTCAGGAAGATTCCTAAGACTTTCACCTTGCACATTAACAATATAGGTTTCTTTGATATCCCCTTCTCCATGCCTGTTGCCTCGGCCCGATGCCTGGGCAATGGAGTCCAACCCCGCAAGGCTTCTGATAACCGCCTCAAAGCTGATGTCTACACCTGCCTCAATCAATTGGGTACTGATACAAACAACCGGCTCATGGGCACCAAGCTTTTTACGAATCTCATGAATGACTTCCTTTCTATGAGCCGGACAGAGGTTCGTACTTAAGAGATACAGTTGATTAGACTCATCCAGCTCACTATCCTTCAAGGCTTTATAGATATCCTCAGCCGCCTGCTTGGTGTTCAGCACGAACAAAACACTTTTAACCTTCTCTTTAAGCTCAAGAATAAAGGACTTAAGCATATCCGTCGTATAGCCTCCGGCAACGAGACGGGGTATGACCTTCATTCTTCTAAAAAACTTAAACATCGTCTCGGTGTTTTCTATCATATGTGGGGACTCCGATAACACGACAGGTCTGCCTGTCTCGGCAAGGTTAGGCTGAGTGGCTGAGGATAGAATGACTGTGCAATGGCAGATACGATTAAGATAATTTATAGTGTTATTGAAGAGTGAAATACATTTGATAGGCAGAGCTTGAATTTCATCAAATATGAGGATGGCATTATTGAGTTGATGAAGCCTTCTCATGGACGCCGTTCCTGACTCAAAGAAGGTATTCAGGAATTGAACCATGGTCGTGAAGATAATGGGACAATCCCACCGCTGTGTCAGTAATTTATACCGCCCGTGCTCTGCATGGATGACATTGGAATGATGCTCCAGCAGGTTTTCATCACAATCCAGAGCTTCACGCACAACATTGGCATTCTGCTCAATAATCGTGGTGTATGGCAAGACAAAGATAATCTTGTTCATGCCATGTCGTTTGGCATGCTCCAGTGCAAACCTTAGGCTGGAAAGCGTCTTCCCGCCGCCCGTAGGGACTGTTAAAAGATATATACCTCTTTCTCTCTTTGCAAAGCTTAGACAAGCCTCAGAGATATGGCGCCTCAGATCATGAATATTTTGCTCCAGTTCTGTCTTTATTACTTTAGAATTAAATACTTCCAGATTATCTTCAAGACGTGATGCGTAGACTTCCCATAGATTTTTCAGATCGATAGCGGAGTCTGTTGACAGATTCTCCATAAACAGATAGGTGTCATATCGATCGCAATCAATTAGAATACTGTAAACCTGTTTAATCATGAGATGGAACGAGAAGCTAACAGGCAGCCCCTGCTCCTTAAGCCTACTTTCAAAAACGCGGATTTCTGCACAGGCCTCATTAAAAAGGCCTTGAACTTCTTCTTTAGTACAAATTTCAGTAAAAAATCTATTGACACACTGATGATAACCCGAATCTATTGATTCCAGCTTAAACCGCTTCAATAACGGAATTTGACAGTCGTCGGTTATGAAATCCTCGAGGCCGCCGTGATGATAGCAAATGACCATAGCAAGAATCTCTGCCGCGGTCTGTGCGATAGTGTCCGACAGACTATGAAAGGTCAGGTAGACGTACATAGCACCTATCCTTCCATGATCTGTTTTAGGAATGTCCTTTTCACCTTCTTTGGGTACAGAGGTTGTCATTTTTGAGATAATATAATCCTGGAAATCATCCCCATACTTCCCCATATCGTGGAGGAGCCCCGCAAGTCGGGCAAGCTTTCCAAGGCTGATGCTTGATCCGTATTCTTCACATTTCTCTGCTACACACAAAAGATGGTCCTTCAGTGTGTGTATGATCTGACCGGATTCCCTAAAATGTGCTATGTATGGCATATTCCCTCACTCTGCAAGACATTATTGATAAGACACACCATAAGATAAGCCAAAAGCTGCTAATCGACCACAATAACTTAATTATAGCAAATAAATACTATATGCTCATTATTTATTTTTATTTGCTAAATTCTCTTCTTAAATATAAAAAAGACAGAAATAAGTCGTCAGCATTTCTGTCTTTCAGGGAAAATAAGTTCATGTACCATCTGTTTTCTTTACAATGCTATTCTTAGATCTACCATTTCTAGATAAAGACAGGCAATCCCGCCCGGCTTGCCTGTCTTTACGGCTGATCCTATTCTATCGTAACGGCTTTCACGTCTTACTTGGATTTAATGACCTCAAGCGGCGCTGATGCGTTGGCATAGTTGTCCGGCGGGCTTTCAAGGGGGGGAGAAGCCCATTTGCAGGCATTGGAAATGACCTTTAAAATGTCCTCGTTGTAATAAATCGGGAAGGATTCGTGTCCGGGCCTGAAATAGAAGACCTTACCCTTGCCGCGGTTGTAGCAGCAGCCGCTCCGGAATACCTCGCCGCCCTCGAACCAGCTAATGAAAACCAGTTCATCGGGAGCCGGGATATCAAAGCGTTCGCCGTACATTTCTTCATTGGGAAGCTCTATGTATTCGCCAAGGCCCCCTGCAATAGGATGGCCGCGCTCGATGACCCACAGGCGTTCCTTTTCTCCCACCTCGCGCCATTTAAGCCTGGCGCTGGTGCCCATGAGCTTTTTAAAGATTTTTGAAAAATGTCCCGAGTGGAGCACAATGAGACCCATACCGTTGAGTACACGGTCATAAACCTTATCCACAATCTCATCCTTTACATCACCATGGGCGATGTGTCCCCACCAGATGAGAACATCCGTCTTTTCCAAGACCTCGTCGGTAAGCCCATGCTCGGGCTCATCCAATGTGGCGGTGCAAACATTGAAGGCTTCATCCTTGCGCAAAGCATCCGCTATGGCCTCATGAATGCCTTTGGGATAGACCTTTTGGATACGTTCCTCGCTTTTTTCATGCCTGAATTCATTCCAGACCGTTATGTTAAGCTTACTCATCTTTTTAGACCTCCTTAATAGACAGCCATTTTCTACCTTCAAAGGACTCGAGGATGGCATCAAGAATTTTTTGATTGGCGAGACCATCATGAATGGTTGCCGAGAGATTATCGGCCTTACCCAGAAGGATATCGAAAAAGGCTTGCATCTGATCCTTCTTAAACTCATTAGGAATAGGAATTCGGTGGAAATCATGAGCCCTGCCATAGACATCGCCAATGCAGACCTCAAGGGTATCTTCATCCTCGAGACTATAGACAAGGCCTCCCTTTTCACCATAAATCTCTAGTCTCTGATAATTCCCCCTGCCAAAAGCATAGCGCGCAATGGCAAACATAGCAGGGATACCGCCCTCAAGCTCAGCCATAAAATTGCAGTAGTCATCCACATCAACAGTGCCATATGTCTCTGAACCTGGGAGCTTTCTTTTCGTGATAAAGGTGCCTGTTTGCCCGCAGACACTGTCAAATTCCCCGACAACAAACCTTGCCAGGTCAATCATATGCGATCCCAAGTCACCCAGCGCCCCCGAGCCTGAGACCTTCTTTGAAAATCTCCAGAGAAGCGGGACATCCTCGGAAATAGCCCAGGCCTGTAAATACTGGCCATAAACATGATAGAGCTTGCCCAGCGCTCCGCTTTGTACCAGCCAGCGAGCAAATCGCGCAGCAGCCTTGTATCGGTAAGAAAAGCAGACCATATTGGCAACCCCGGCTTCATCAGCCATTTTACAGAGCTCCTCGGCCTCCTTATAATTCAGGGTAACCGGCTTTTCAAGGGCAAAGGGCTTCTTATACTTGATTGCATTTCTGACAATATCATAATGCGTGTCGTTGGGTGTGCAAATGGTCACGGCATCAACCTCCTCTGACCGAAGCAACTCCACAAAGCTGCTGAAACGATGTGTTTCGGGAACGCCATATTGGTCTCCAATGGCCTTTAGCGCCTCTTCCCTCACATCGCTGATTGCAACCAGCTCCGCATCCTGCGAGGCCAAGATTCCCTTTATATGGGTGTGACAAATTATGCCAAGACCAATAACACCGACTCTGATCTTTGCCATTTCCTATCCCTCCGTATCAAATTGTCCATTTGTGTTTGTAAAATAAGAACCTGTTTTGATGATCATCTTTGTCTCAATTATAAGCCGTGCTATAATAATAAGGAATGCAAAAGAGTAGCTTTTTTTGTAATATAATGACCTGCTTTTCGATCAGGGGGAAGTCCTATGCTGCTTCAAATCAATACAGAAACGCTGCCCGTCATGACGCACTTTGGCTATGTGTCCTATAAGGAGCCCTGGATTCACTTTAAAAGGCTGACAGACGAATATATCTTCTATTTCATTAAAAATGGTGAGCTTTACATCGAGGAGGATGGGGAGCAGTACGTCCTCCACAGAGGCGACTCCATTCTCCTTCAGCCAGGCCTCGTTCATAACGGCTATAAAAAAGCCAGCTGTGATTATTTTTACATGCATTTTCGTCACTCAGATATCCGGCAGGTGCAAAAGCCTCTCAATAAAATACTTGACGAAATCGGCCATATGCGAAGCTCCTCGCTTAAAGGCAACCTCCTGCGAAACACCAGCAGCATGCAAAAGGAGGATGACGCCGAGATTTGCTATTTACCTAATGTCTATCATGCTTCAAACGAAAGCTCATCGGCATATCTTTTATTCATGCTCAAGGAAGCGGTGGACGATTATTATAGAAAAAACGAGCACTACAGGGCTTTGGCCTCCTGTAAGCTCGCCGAGCTCATTTTAAGGCTCTCCAGGGAGTTTATTGAGGCTAGCCTGGAAAAATCCGATACCTCCTACCCCAAGGCCTTCGTTAAATGCCAGGCTCTTCTGGATTACCTCAACAATGAATATCATCAAAAAATCAGCAGTCACGCGATTAGTCAGAGGTTTGAAACCAATTACGCCTATCTTAATCGTGTCTTTCATAGAATGACCGGCTATACCATCTTCAGCTATTTAAACACCGTTCGTATCAAGAAGGCCACCGAGCTGATCGACAATACCTCCATCAGTTTCTCCGAGGTTGGCTATCTGGTCGGCATCAATGACCCGTTTTATTTTTCAAAGCTTTTCAAGAAGCTTGTGGGACAATCCCCAACCCAGTATTGCAAAACCAGAATGAAGGCTTAGCCGCCATAGGTTTTCTTCACAGCATACAGCTTATCGCCATGATAATCATTGTCTTTTTCATAGTCATTCTCAGTGTTATAGGCATTTTACGCTTAGCTATCGCTATTGCGGGTGCATACTACTC
>JAOABT010000135.1 GCA_026418215.1 Clostridia bacterium
TGATCACACTGGTCATCACCAGGTCCAGCTGGAACACCTGCCCGCCATAAACGATAAGGTAGCCCAGACCTGCTTTAGAAACGAGGAACTCACCTACAATGACACCCACCCAGGACAAGCCCACATTGATTTTAAGCGCATTGATCATGGCCGGAATATTGGACGGAAGCACCACCTTGCTGAAGACCTGGATACGGTTGGCTCCAAAGGTCTCTACAAGCTTGATCTTTTCTTCGTCTGTCTGTATAAAACCATTCAAAACCTCCAATATGGTAACGATGAGTGATATAGCCAGGGCCATGACGATAATAGCCGAGGGTCCCGGTCCGATCCAGATGATGAATATAGGGCCCAAAGCTATTTTCGGAAGGCTGTTGAGAACAACAAGGTACGGCTCCAGTACGCGTGCCGTAAAATCAGACCACCAGAGCAGTACGGCAAAGAAGGTGCCCAAAAGCGTACCGATAACAAAGCCGGCGATAGTTTCCAGGCAGGTAATGCCAATGTGCTTGAACAGCTCACCCTCATGATACAGATTGACCAGGGTCTTGAGCATTCTCGATGGCTGACTGGTAATAAAAGAATCGATGAGCTTGATACGTGCGGCAATCTCCCAGATTGCGAAAAACAGCACCAAAATCAAAAGCCTGACCACCAGCGTGGCAGTTTTCCGAAGCTTTACCTTTCTTAAATATTCCTTTCTCTCGGGTGAAAGGGTCTGGTCCACCTTTTTAGACATGGACATCAAGCTCCTTCCATATGGCGTTAAAATAGAGCGGAAAATCCGGAGCTTCCCGACATTTGAGGGGCGTGCGCTTTAAACAGCTAAAGTGTATGGGATGAATGCTTTTAATGACGGCAGGCCTGCCAGACAGCACAATCACCCTGTCAGACATACTGATGCTTTCTGCGATATCATGTGTTACCATAACAGCGGTTTTATTTTCATTCTTGATAATACTGTAAATATCCTCCGTAACGGCCAGGCGCGTCTGGTAGTCCAACGCCGAAAAGGCTTCATCCAAAAGCAAGATCTCAGGCTTTACAGCCAGGGTGCGTATTAAGGCCGTGCGCTGACGCATGCCTCCCGACAGCTGAGCCGGGAACTTATCCTTAAAGTCGTAGAGCCCATAGGTTTTGAGAAGCTCCTTGGCATAAGCCTTGTTCTCACTTGTTAAAATGCCCCGAACCTCGAGGCCCAGAATCACATTCTGGTAAATGGTCCTCCAATCAAACAGATGGTCCTTTTGAAGCATGTATCCGATTTGCTCAGAGGTCTTCGTTACCTCATCTCCATTTATGAAAACCTGCCCGTGTGTAGGCTTCAGCAAGCCTGAAATAATGGAGAGCAGCGTCGATTTGCCACAGCCGCTGGGCCCCACCAGACTTACAAATTCTCCTTTTTCAACTGAAAAGCTGACATCCTCAATGGCATTGATTTCGCCATTTACAGACTGGTACTTCATGCCGATATGCTGCACATCAACAATTTCTTTGGACATACTTTTGACCTCCTCTTTTGAAGCAACCCCTATAAAGCAGGGCTATAATCTGTAATATCATCATATTGCCGCAGCCAAAATAAGGTGAACGGTCGGGGGTTCCAGACAAGTCTTATATTAAAAAAGGGCCCGCCCTCATCAGATGACTGATTGAGCTTGACCCTTATGAGTCAATTAAGACTAAGGTTTAGATTCTAAAGCAGACTATCGCTTTACAATACAGTTCCGTGATAATCCTAGCATTGGCCCAAATAGAGCAACGTTAACCGTTTTTAGGGTCAAAGGACAAATTGAACATAAAAAAAGGTCCGGATTGAGCTGAAACGATAAGCTCTCTCCAGACCTTTCAGATAGGTCTCGTACTTTATTCCTCAAGGAACATGGATTTGTTGTCAAAGGCCCTTACAAGGAAGGCCACGGCCTGTTCTCTCGTACAGGTATTGAGGGGCATGAAATTGCCTTTCCCGTCGCCGTTGGTAATGCTATATTTGGCCATGAATTTAGTAGGCACATTCGCGTAGGACAAGATCTGCTTCTGATCCTTAAAATCGGGCTGCCCTGAGATATCAAAAACAATATCAGGATAGCACGCTTTGAGTGTGCGGGTAATCATGGCTGCCATTTCTTGGCGGGTAATATAATTTTGGGGAAGAAATTTCTTTCCGCCATCAGCCTTACCGTTGGTGATACCTAGTTGAAAAGCCTTCAATACCTTCTGGTTGCTGCAATCTGTAAAAGTAGTGGCTGAAGCTGCGGCCGCTTCCTTTGATGTTACTTTCTCATAGAAGTTGACAGCCACCTCGGCAAACTCCTGGCGGGTAATGGGAGTTATCATGTTATCTTTAATGGTATCAGGGATGAAGCCATAATCAGCGGCTTTATCCAGGTCTTTTGTGAGTGTTGCCTGCCCATAAGGCATGTTAGAGAGGTCGATATTGGTAGAGAAGTCAAGGTTAGATTCCGTTGTACAGCGTTCCATGTAGAACATATCGAAATCAAAGCTTTGTCCAGGCACAAGATTGAGTTTTCCCTGCTTTACCAGCTCAGGCAGCAATATCGACGCATCCTGCGATCCATGTACGCCGCCAAGGTCAATAACAAGCTGATTATTGATAAACACCCAAACATCATCATCACCCTGGAAGGAAAATTCCTCAAAGCCCTTGTAGGTGAATTTGGCGTGAAGCTCCATGGAGAAGTGGAAGTTATGGTCCAATCCTTCATTGCCATAGAACTCATTATCTATGGGAAAAAACATGCCATCCTTAAAGGTGTTGGCATCATTACGGTTAATGTTGTAGAAACCATCTGAATCTTTTGTCATAATCAGGTACTTGGTTGTTTTCTGATTAACGCCCGGAACGTCATTGAAGAAGTTCTTTAGCTCGTCGAGTGTGACAGGAGACTCCTCAACATCCCATGCCGACCATGCTGGCAACGGCTTACCGGGATTAGCGGGGTCAGAAAAATCCGGTTTTTTGTCTGCTCCCAGAGTGGTCCGGACAAGCCCCTCTTGACTGCTGACAGCACCCTCAAAAAGCTTATGATCCATCTTAAAGTCTCTGATTGTTACTTTTACCTTTCGGCTGTCTTCAGCATTGCTGGTGACACCATTAACAGCTACCAGCGTGACCACCATAACGATAGTCATAAAAAGACTTATTATTCTTTTCATATGAGTACCTCTCACAAAATAGTTGATATAACCATATATATCCACCAATAATTATAAATAACCCAACTCACTGATACAAGCCGAAAATACAAAAATCCCCGACTCTATAATATTTTGCATATGAAAATGGCGGCGAGCATGCCGGAGTAGGACGAAACCAACGAAGCCACTACGGCATGGCGCGTATTTTTTACACCGGCAGCCCCGAAATAGACAGCAAGGGGATAGAGAACTGTTTCGCTCGAGCCCATGACCGTTGATAGCGCTCTTCCCAAAAAGCTGTCGGCCCCAAAGGCTTTAACCTGCTCGGTAAAAAGCCCCAGGGAGGCGCTTCCCGAAAAAGGCCTGATGATGAGGATAGGAATGACCTCAGGCGGTATGCCGACAAGGCCTAAGGGCGCTTGTACCAGTCTTGTCAGGATGCCTATGAGCCCCGAGGCATTAATAATGGAGACCGCCGCAATAATCCCGACCATGACGGGCAGGACATCAAAGGCGGTTTTGGCTCCCTCTTTAGCTCCTTCAACAAAAGCGTCGAAGACCGGGACACCCTTGAAATAGCCTGCCAGAACGATGAGAAGAATAACCGCCGGAATGGAAAAGTTGGCTATAAAGTCCATCATGTCATTCAGCCCTTTCAAAAGAGTTTAACGGGATGATAAAGCGCATGGGCGGGGTCCTTTGACCGTTTCTCCAGTAGCTTCGCAACAACAATTCCGGATAACGTTGAAAACAGGGAAGCCACCCAAACCGTTGGGATAATCGAGGTGGGGTCCAAAGAGCCGGCCTGCTGGCGAATAACCAGAACAGTAGCCGGAATAAGCTGAATACAGGCCGCATTCACAACTGCGAACATAACCATGGCATTGCTGGCTGTGGGCGAATTGCCGTTAATATCGGAAAGCTCCTTCATGGCGAGAATTCCCAAAGGCGTTGCGGCATTTCCGAGGCCCAAAAGATCGGCACTGATGCTCATGGCGATGGCCCCGTTGGCCGAATGGCCTTTTGGAATTCCTGGAAAGAGAAATTTAAAAACGCCCTTTAAGAGCTTGGCGAGACTATCGACAATACCAGCTCTTTGCGCCACCTTCATAAGTCCGGACCACAGGCACATGGCCCCAAGCATGGTTATGGCAAGGTTAACAGCGCTGCCGCAGCTCGCCAGAATGGCATCGGAAACCTCTTTGGTCCTTCCTGTCAATAAGCCGCAAACAACCCCTGCAAAAATCATAATGACCCAAATGATATTCAGCATGCTACACCTGTCGGGTACAGAATCTCTCCTCATATACATATAGGAAACAACCCCTTTTATTCATGTGAATTCATGGGCTGATCGCCATAAATCACGTTGATAGGTTTAGTCGTATATTAAGTAAAATTTAACAAATATCGAAAAAAAAGAGGGGTTGTCGGGTTGACCCTGATTGAAATTAATGGTATCATGTCAATTGGTACAGAAAAATAAATAGACTGGGGGGAGTTTCGGTGAAATCAACCGGTATTGTCAGGAAAGTTGACGAACTCGGTAGAGTTGTGTTGCCCATCGAGCTCAGAAGAACGCTTGATATCGCAGAAAAGGATGCTCTTGAAATTTATGTTGCCGGAGCGACCATCATCTTAAGGAAGTACGAGCCAGCTTGTATTTTCTGCGATAACGCAAAGGATATCAAGGTTTATAAGGGCAAAAATATTTGTCCGGCTTGCTTAGCGGCACTCAAGCAAGACTAAACTGGATAAGACAAATGAAGGCTGTTTCTTAACGAAACAGCCTTTTTTGTTTACTACTATTAGCTTTTCTATTAAAGATACGGTTCAGCTTCTTCGTAAAAACTTCTTTTCAGAGGCTTTTTAAAGGCTTAGACCCTTGAGAATACCTTTACGAACTTCTCGGCAGCCTCTTCCATATGCTCGCGCTTATGGGTTGCGGTGTAGCTCGTACGGATCATGCTCTGACCCTGGGGTACTGCGGGCGAAATAACAGGATTGACATAGACGCCCTCATTCAAAAGCTCTTTACAGATGAGGAAGGTTCTGTAATCCTCATAGGTCATGATGGGGATAATAGGCGTATTGGATTCCCTTAAAGGAATATTGTTCTTCCTAAGGAGCTCCCTCATATAATCCGCAATGGCATTGAGGTTGCGAACCCTTTCAGGCTCATTCTTAAGAATATTCAGTGCACAGAGCGCCGAAGCACAGTTTGCCGGAGGAATGGAAGCACTGAAAATAAAGGGACGTGAGGTGTGCTTCACGAATGAAATGACATCTGCGCTGGCTGCCATGTAGCCACCAAGGCTTGCCAGTGACTTTGAGAAGGTCCCCATGATGATGTCGACCTCGTCCTCAAGGCCGAAGTGCTCAGCCGTACCACGGCCGCATTCACCCAGAACGCCCAAAGCATGAGCATCATCAACCATGACGCGTGCACCGTACTTCTTAGCCAGCTCGACAATCTTGGGCAGATTACAAATCTCGCCACCCATGCTGAACACGCCATCCGTTACAATGAGCTTGCCCTTTGTGTCGGGCACTTCGCTTAAAACCTTCTCAAGGTCTTCCATGTCATTGTGCTTGTAGCGCACCATGGTGGCAAAGCTCAGACGGCAGGCATCATAAATGCTGGCGTGATTTTCCTTATCACAGATTATGTAATCGTTTCTTCCTGCAATTGCAGAGATAATTCCTAAATTGGTCTGGAAACCGGTACTCAAGGTGAGGCAGTCTTCCTTGTGGAGGAACTCTGCCAGCTGCTTTTCAAGCTCCAAGTGAAGATCAAGGGTGCCATTTAAGAATCTGGAACCGCTGCAGCCGGTGCCATACTTCTTGGTGGCCTCCAATGCAGCATCAATGACCCTGGGATCAGAGGTAAGACCAAGATAGTTGTTTGATCCGATCATAATGGTTCTGTGACCTTCCATGGTCACAACGGTATCCTGGCCAGATTGAAGCGCATGAAAATAGGGATACACCCCGGCCTCAACAGTCTCCTTTACCAGCGTAAAGTCATAGCACTTTTGAAAAAGATCCATCTTAACATCTCCCCTAGATTTTAAGGAAATTAATTGTGACCTGGTATTATAACCAGCATCAAGTTTTTTCACTATTTAATTGTACCACATCTCATTCAAATATCCAGTAATATTTTGGTTAAGGCTAAGGAGTTGTTTTGCTTTAAGTCATTTTTTGTATTACAATAGAATTCAAATGCAAAAAAGGCGGTGGGAAATATGGAAAAAAAAGTAGTCCTGATTACCGGAGCTTCTTCAGGTATTGGGAAGGCAGCAGCAGAGCTTTTAATGAAAAAGGGCTTCCATGTCTACGGCACCTCCAGGAAGGCCGAGGGCCGTTTTGACGAAGGCCACACCTTCAGCAATGCAGCAAGCGGCGGCTTTATTGATATGATCCCTTTGGATGTCAACAACGATGCATCGGTTGAAGTAGCGGTTAAAACCGTACTTGCAAAAGAGGGAAAGCTTGATATTCTCGTGAGTAACGCCGGAACCGGTATTGCCGGTTCTATTGAGGATACGTCTATGGACGAGGCCAGAACTCAAATAGAGACCAACTTTTTCGGAACGCTTCGCGTCATTAAGGAGGTCCTCCCCTTTATGCGCCAGCAGGGCTTCGGCAAGATTATTGCCATAAGCTCGGTGGCCGGAGTCATTTCCATCCCCTATCAAGCTCATTACAGCGCCAGCAAGTTTGCCATGGAAGGGCTTATAGAGGCACTCCGGC
>JAOABT010000159.1 GCA_026418215.1 Clostridia bacterium
AAGCTCAAGCCTGCAGCCATGGTCCTGGAAAAGCTTCAAGAAGTCATAGCTCTGCATGAGCATATAGTTGAATTCAATAAAGGATAAGCCCTTTTCTAAGCGGCTTTTGAAGCATTCGGCTGAAAGCATGCGGTTGACAGAGAAGTGAACGCCGATATCTCTCAGGAAGGAGACATAGTTGAGGCCCAACAGCCAATCTCCGTTATCGATCATAAGGGCCTTGCCCTCTGAGAAATCAACCAGGCCCTTCATTTGGTCACGGAAGCGTGAGCCGTTGTGGGCAATTTCCTCGCGGGTGAGCATTTTTCTCATGTCCGTCTTACCGGAAGGGTCTCCGACCATGGCTGTTCCTCCGCCGATAATGGCGATCGGGCGATGACCGGCTCTTTGCATATGCGCCATAACAATCAACTGAAGCAGATGACCCACATGAAGACTGTCGGCGGTGGGGTCAAAGCCGATATAGAAGGTTACCTTCTCATTTCCGAGCATCTCCCGGATTTTCTCTTCGTTGGTTGTTTGGGCAATGAAGCCTCTTTCCTTCAGGATATCAAAGACATTGGCGGTACTCATAGGTTCTCTCCTTTAAAATCTTGCTGGGCAGTCCGAAAGAAATGGAATACCTTCGGAAGCCTGTCCATATAATAAATTTTATAAATTTCTTTGTCAGGTTATTATTATATCGCCTTAACTTAAAAGCCACAAGGGATTCCAGGCAAATGTCGTTTGAATCCATTCCAAGGCTTAGCATGGTACCTCTGGCAAAAAAATATTTGAGCCACGTTGATTTATGCTATAATAGGAGTGCACTGAAACACAGCTGGCCCTAAAGCCGATTGAGACCACAGGCCATTTTTGAAGGGTTTCAGAGCTGTAAAAGTTTGATTTTGACCCAGCAGCACGGGAAAAACAGATTTTTATAATGCTGTCATAGAATCAGGAGGTACACTATGAATGGAAATCCGGGAAGCAGCATCAGGCCCGAAAAAGGACCTGTTGCGTCTTCCGTAAAGGATAAAGGCAAGGAGAAAACCCCGCTTCAGATTGGACTTAAAATTCTGGGCACCGTGCTTCTTGTTGCCTTATGTCTCATATTCGTCATTGGTAGTTCTTTAGCCGGACTCGTAGGTGGTGGAGTCTACGGTATCATCAAAACGACGCCCATGCTGGATGCCAGTATTTTTAAAACAATGGGCTTCAATTCCTATGTCTATGATGCCGATGGCAACGTTATTGCAGAACTCAAAAAGGAAGAAAACCGTGTCTGGATCAATTATGAGGACATCCCCCCACTTTTGATCAAGGCTTATATCGCTGTCGAGGATAAGCGTTTCGAGGAGCATAAGGGCATCGACTTCAAGCGTATCGGAAGTGCCGCTATGTCTTACCTTAAGCACATGTTCAACCCGAACGTGGATGTTCAGGGCGGCAGTACCATTACCCAGCAGCTTATCAAAACGCTGACCAAAAATGATGACGTCACCATTAAGCGTAAGATTCAGGAGCAATGGCAGGCCATACAGCTCGAAAAGGTGCTGACAAAGCCTGAAATCATGACTTACTACCTTAATAATGTCCCTATGGGCGGTAACTTCTAC